>CAYWNG010000265.1:0-8481 GCA_964458685.1 uncultured Pirellulaceae bacterium | reverse complement strand
CGTGAGATCCGAGCTAAGAAGTTGAACGTGGCGATGCGAAAAAAGATGGATGCGCTGCTCAAGAATACGCCGATCGAGAACTTCCTCGAGGGCTCGGTCAGCATGGGCAGTCCAGTTGTCCAGGCTTCGGCGGCAGGGGCGACAGGTCAGCCTGTGAAGCCAGCCAATCGCTAGTTAGCTCATTCCACAAGCAACTCCGCTAGTAAAAGGGCTGTGCATTTTGTGCAGCCCTTTCTATTTGAGTTGGGAATAGTAGTCTAGACCAAAGGGGACTAGAGCCGGACAGTGCGAACCAGGTTCACCAAAAATTGCTCATATCCGCTAGTCATGATGGTCGATTCGAACAACAATTAAACTTAGATTTCAAACCACGATCTTCTCCAGACTTTTCTCTCATGAACCAACCCAATTCCAACTCGACGCCTTTCGACAAGCCATTTTCCGTCGAGTTCGCTCCGCGAGTCCATCGCCTGCCTCCCTATCTCTTCGGACGGATCAACAACACGCTGTATCAAAAGCGTCGAGCCGGCAATGATGTGATCGACTTGGGCATGGGCAATCCGTCCGATCCTCCACAACGAGTTGTTATGGAGAAGATGGTCGAAGCGACCTTTGACGAACGCAATCACGGATACAGCAAGTCGAATGGATTGCTCAATCTTCGTCGTGAGCTGGCCAGCAAGTATTTCCGCAAGTACGGCGTGCGATTGGACCCAGAGACCGAGGCCTTGGTTTGCTTGGGTAGCAAGGAAGGCTTTAGCCACATGTGCCTGGCGCTGATGGGACCAGGCGACACGGCCATGATTCCAGCTCCTTATTTTCCAGTCCACATGTACGGAGTGGTTCTGGCTGCGGGCAATGTCGTGGCGCTGGAGGTTGCTGACAGCGAGAAGTTCCTTTCGAACATCGCTTACACCTGCCAGCACTTTTATCCCAAGCCTAAGTTGCTGATCATCAACTACCCTCACAATCCATCGACGGTTACGGTGGAGCAAGACTTCTTCACCGAGGTCGTCAAGTTGGCGAAGCGTTATGGCTTTATGGTCATCAGCGACTTTGCCTATTCGGACGTTGCCTTTGATGGTTACACGCCACCGAGCTTCTTAGCATCGCCTGGTGCGATCGACGTGGGTGTCGAATTCACCACGATGAGCAAGGGTTACAACATGGCCGGTTGGCGTGTTGGCTTTTGCGCGGGGAATTCCGAGATGGTTCGCGGCTTGGCGACGATCAAGGGCTACTACGACTACGGGATGTTCCAAGCTATTCAGATTGCTGCGATCGTCGCGCTTCGCGATACCGAAGCGGCTGTCGAGCGTCAGTCGGAGATTTATCAAGGTCGCCGCGATACGTTGCTGGATGGACTACGTCGTATTGGTTGGCAAGCTGATACGCCGCGAGCCGGTATGTTCGTTTGGGCAAAGATTCCAGACAAGTGGATGAAGCGTATGAATACGCTCGACTTCGCCATGATGCTTCTGGAAGATGGCGATGTGGCTGTCAGCCCTGGCACAGGCTTTGGCCCCGCTGGCGAAGGCTACCTGCGCATGGCTTTGGTTGAAAATGAAAGCCGGTTACGACAAGCCGTTCGTCAAATCGCTCGTTGTTTGGATAAGGCTGAATTGCGCTTCCAACCCGAGTCGGCTCAATCGACATCGATGTAGTCTGAAATTAATGATTGGACACGGAAAGCAAGGACCACACGGCGAAAGCCAATCAAGTTGATTCGCGCTGATAGGTGGCTTCGAAGATTGCCTTATCGACAATCCAAACATCGGTAGAATCAGTGCGACTGCGGACAACGTAGTCGCCTGCCTTGCCGTTGAGAATTCCCCAATGCGCTTGAATGCGGAAAGGTTGATCGACTTGCGTCGCTTCGACACCCTCTGAGTCGGGCTTGGGATCGAAGCACTGCCACCCGTTGTCGAACGATTCGGTGGCTGAGTACTTTTCAAGCAGCTTCACTGCCTTTTGCGGCCACAGTTCACCGTTGACTCCGCGACAAAGGTAATCTCCGGCTTCCGCGTGCAGGAGACCTTCGAGCGTCTCGACAGATTGAGCTTCCTGAAGTCGTTTGGCCCAAAGTGGTTTTGACTTACGGGCTTTCCACAGCCGTTGCGCGACGTCTGCAATCAATTGACCGTTCGGATTGAGAAGCGCTGCAACTGGATTCATGGGATTTGATGTTTGTGAGGAGTAGGTGCGTTTTGAGCTTGCTTGCCGTCGAGCCGACGGCGAAAGGAAAGCGCAATGGAGCGTATGGGCAATTCTATCAGAATGGATCGCATCAGATCTAGCCTGCGCCGCAATTCGTTTAACGGCAAGCGGCCGAACGCTAGATCGTTTAACGGCAAGCCGAAGGCGACTGTGCTTCTACAGTTCGTTTAACCGCGGGCTACGCGGCTTTACGATTCGACTTGCCGGAGATGATCTCGCCTTTTTCGTTGACATCTTCGAAGCGTACGGCGACTTGCTTACTCACACCCGACTCTTGCATGGTCACGCCATACAACGTCGTCGCGGCGGTCATCGTCTTCTTCGAGTGCGTGATGATGATGAACTTTGTCCAGTCCAAGAACTCCGTCAAAACGCTTACAAACCGACCAATGTTAGCTTCGTCAAACGGAGCGTCCACTTCGTCCAAGACGCAAAACGGACTGGGGCGATATTGGAAAATAGCCAGCAACAATGCGACTGCGGTCAGAGCCTTTTCGCCTCCACTGAGCAACGAATTGGACAGTGCAGTTTTACCCGGAGGCGTCGCGATAATATCGATGCCGCATTCGAGAACATCCACGCCTTCTTCGAGAACGATGTCCGCGTCACCACCACCAAACGACTTGCGATATAGCTTTTGGAAGTTCAAGCGAATTGCTTCGAGCGTCTCCATGAACAATCGACGCGAGTCACCGTTGATCTTTTGGACGATGCGTTGCAGCGACTCTTTGGCCGATTGCAAATCTTGATATTGTCCATGCAAAGCATCGTACCGCTGCTGCAACTCGTCCAGTTCAGCAAGCGCGGCCATGTTGATTTCGCCTACGGAACCAATCTCATGTCGCAAGCGAGCCGCTTCGGAATTCATCGATTGCAACTGACCGGCTTCGGTAATCAGCTCGGCGGCCTGCAACATTTCAAAGCTGATTTGATAGTCGTCCGCGTATCGGAGCAAGAGAGTGCGGCCAGCCTCTTCTAGTCTTTGCGATTCTTGCGAACAGTTTTCCAACTGTGTCGCCAACTTGTCGATGGTCCGCGTGATCTGTTCAAGCTGCTTAGCTGCAGCGGTACGTCGATCTCGTAGCACTTTAGCTTGTGCAGCCAGGATCTCCAGAGCGTTCTCTTCGCGTTCAGCCTGAATGTAGTCCTCGGCGAGTTGGCTTGTTAGATTCAGAATGTCCAGCTCGGCTTGTTGTTTTCGAGCGTGCAGTCGAGCGGTCTCGCTACGAGCTTCTTCGACGGACTGCTGACGTTCAGCTAATGTGCGTTGGCACTGCGCTAGCGTGGCAGAAACCGATGCATACCGCTGTTCCGTTCTGGCCAATTCGACCTTGGCGGCTAAGTGGGCTTCGCTGGCTTTGGCCAAGCCTTCTTCGTGCGTTCGCATCGTGCTTTCGAAGTTACCCAACTGCTCCTCAAGCACTTGAATCTTCTCTTGGCAGATCTTGGCATCGGCTTGTATCACCGCAATCGTGGGCTCAACCTGGACGCGTCGTTGTTGATAGCCAGCCAGAGACTTCGAAAGCTGTTCGGCTTGTTGTTCGATCTCATCCAGTCGAGAAACGGCGTTTTGCGCGTTGGCTTGTTGCAGCGCAAACTCTTGAGATAAGGCCTTCGACTGCGTTTCCAATTGCTCAACTACAGGGCGAAGCTTTTGAATTCGGCCCTGCTCGCGTTCTATTTCACCTTGCAGCTTTTGAAACCGAGCTTTGCACTGCGTGATTTCGTTTTGAGCGTTTTCGATCTCACTGCGTCGCGAAACCAAGCCACCGGAACTTGGCAACGAACCGAGCGTGATCGTTCCATCAGACTCAATCAATTGACAATCGTTCGTTACAAACCGCAGACCAGCTCCGCGAAAATGTCCAAGCTCCAAAGCCACGTCCAACGACTCAACCAGCCATGTTGTCGCCAGCAAGTACTTTACCAGGGGCTGGACTTCGCGGCGGAATCGAACCATTCGATCCGCGCGACCAATCACACCGTTCACCCCATCCAGTTGGACCTTCTCACCAAAGCGGGCGTTAGGAACGCGATCCAGCCGAATCATCGTCAGTCGACCAGGCACATCCAGTTGTCCCTGTCGAGCTAGATCGATCAGATGTCCATCTTTGAGGATTAACGCGTTGGCGTTCACACCCAAAGCAGTATCGATTAACGGCGCTAGTTTGACGTCGACTTGAAGAATATCTGCGACCAGACCATAGACCGATGAGTAAGCATCGCTTTTGTTTTCAGCCTTCAACTTAAGCACATGTCGCGCACCGGCGTCGACGCCTTCCAGGTGTTGTTGAAGCTCATCCAGAATGGACAATCGCTCAGCAGCACCTTCCAGCCGGCCTTGAAGAATTGCCGCTTCCTCTTGATGCTTGGACAACAGAGTTCGGCTGGCTTCGAGTTCAGCCTTGGCCTTCTCCAGTTCGCCAGCCGTAATTTGATTCTGCTCGTGGATCTCTTTAAGCCGCAGGGCACAGCGTTCAGCAGTCTTCCGCGCGGCCGACTCCGTGGCTTGATTCTCGGTTAACGCTTGCTCGGTTTTCTGAATTGCTTGAAGTAGTTCTGCTAGCAAGTTTTCTTGCTGAGCCAATTCGCCAGCCTTCTCGGAGGCGTGCCGCAACAGTTGAACGTGTTCTTTGCGTAGAGCGTCGTGTTGTTGAGTCCGCTCGGAGAGGATGGTGCGTAGACGAACCGTCTCAGCTTCGGTTGCGATCGCGATGGAGTTTGCCGAGTCGAGTTCAGTTTTTGCCGAAACTTGATCCTTCTCAGCCACCAACAGTTCCTCAGTCACTTGTGCAACGCGCTGCATCAAGGCTTGGAATCGCAATTGGATTCTTGAGGATTCCTCGTCAGTTTCTGCAATGCGTTGATGTAGGGATTTTTGCTGATTGCGAGCCACAGCGATTCGCTGGAGCGCTTCTTGCATGGCCGTTTCGACCGATTGGCACTGTTCGGCCACCTGATGAAGATCGACTTCCGCTGCCTGAGCGTTTTGACGCGAGGTCGTCAAAGATTCAGCGTGTGATTCGCGTTGTTGCTGCAGTTGAGCCAACTTTTGCTTGGCCGCTTCTTGCGTTTGCTGAATCTCGTTGTATTCGGTCCACCCCAAGCGAAGGCGTATCTCATGCAGCCGCGTGGTCATTTCACGAAAGCGCTGCGCCTTGGTAGCCTGACCTTTCAGAGAACTCAATCGCGAATGAACTTCGTCAACGATGTCCTTGAGTCGCTGCATGTTCTGGTCAACACGCTGCATCCGTCGTTCGGCTTCGACCTTCTTAGCATTAAAGCGACTGATTCCAGCAGCCTCTTCAAAGATCATGCGACGATCTTTGGGCGAGGCCTGTAGCATTCGATCGACTTTACCCTGTTCGATCAGACTGTATGCGTCGACGCCAACGCCTGTACCGCGAAATAGATTTTTGATGTCCTTTAGGCGAGCTACTTCGCCGTTGATGAGGTAGTCGCTGTCGCCGCTTCGGTAAACGCGACGAGTGACTTGGACTTCATCTGCATCGACTGGAAGTGCACGCGTCGAGTTGTCGAAGACCAATGTTGCTTCAGCACTGTTGGCTGGCTTGCGTCCCGATCCAGCCGATCCCTTGAAGATCACATCGGCCATATCCTTGCCGCGGAGCGCCTTAGCACTTTGCGCACCTAGAACCCATTTAATAGCGTCGACGACGTTCGACTTGCCGGAACCGTTGGGACCAACGACAACGGTGATCCCATCGGGAAAGTCGAATCGCGTTTTGTCGGCAAAGCTTTTGAAGCCTGCTAATTCCAGGGCTACAAGCATGAGCGGGCCAGGCTATCGTGTTAAGGAATGGATCTGTTCAATGTGTGTTTCAATGTTCAACTGTCAATTCCACCAAGTCCATGGCTTATACCATAGAGTCGCGGTGGAGGTCTCTTCAGTGTCTTCATCTTTCTTGACCAATTGTTCGGGATCAGTAATCGATGATCCCGTCTCGCGATCAAAGGCTCGACCTGTAGTTGGAACTGGGTTCATCGCAATCGGAGCGGACATGAATCCCAACTCCTTGCACTCACGTACAAAGCTCACCCAATCGCCATATCCACCACCGACTTGCCCAATCCCGTTGAGGATGCTGCGAAGGTCGGCCAAGCATTTGACGCTGATGTCATCCTGACCGGGAACAAAGCGAGTGATCGTCATTTCATTCGCACCCGTTTGTTGGATCAAGATGTTTGGATTGACGTTGTGAAATTTGGGCAATGCGACCATCGGCACTTGTCCAAAGAAGACCACTTCGGGCGTCTCAACCATACTAACAGCCACCAAGTCCGGGCCGGATGAAGGAATCTCCAGCAGTCCGCCGAGCTGTTTCATTTGTTGCGCGGCGATGACGGGATCGCGAGGATTGCGATGTCGAAGCGCGCGAACTGCACCGTAACGAGCTTCAGGTTCGTCGCAATGAAGGAGCGACTTCAAGGCCTCTTCAGCTTGGAAGTTATCGATCGAAGCCAACGCGTCAATCGACATCTTACGGAAGGCAGCTTGGCGGTAGGCCAGCTCTTTCAACACTGGGATCGATCGTCGATCACCAAGATAGGCCAACGAGTGCGCGCAGTAGAATCGGATCTCTTCGTTGGGATTGTTAATTTGTTCAGCCAAGACGTCGGCTGTGGATTCGCCGAGCGCTTCCAATTGCCAACAGGCTTCTCGAACCATGGCAGGGTTAGTGAGGTCGTTGGAGAGCTTTTTGATGCGGTTCTTACGTTGCTGGTCGGATTCGTTAAAGCCAACTCGCAAGACAACATTGACGAAGTGATGTGGGTCTTGCTTGTAACGACTGGGGATCTTGAGATCCATGTACTCGTCGCTTTGTGGAGTTGCAACGCCCTTTTGACTGCTGCCATCAAAGTAAGTGAAGCGAGAATTGATCGCAGGGGCAATGACTCCCATCGTAATTGCATCGGCGTACTCTTCGGTGATTCCAATTCCCAGTTCGCGACTCTTCACGAGCTTGCCACCGCCGACCACCACGGCTTGCAACTTGTGCTGTTCATCTGTGCTGCCGGTGTATTGCGCTTGAGTTACCAAAGATCCTTCGGCTTTGGCGTAGTCGAAGCTCGTGCGAACACGACCTTCGAACTGGGCCATTTCAACCATTGGAGTTTCGCGAAGCCAACCCTGCCGCAAATCGGAAGCTTGTGAGTGCTTGGATAGTTCGACCTTAACATCGCATCTCTCACCAGCTTGTGCGGCAGGAGCGATCAGAGATCGGATAATCACCAAAGCGGTTTGTTTTGAATCCAACAATGCATTGGGATTAGGGACTTCGTTGCGTCGCATGACGTCCAACATCTTTTCGCGTTGTGGGCTTGGACTGACTGGTCCACCGGTGTCGGCTAGGTTGGTGATTAGGCCGATATTGGTGATATATGCGGGTGCAAGTTGTTTTGGACTGGCCAGTTGGCTAACGAGCGTGGGGCGATTCTCTGCCTCTAACTGCTTCCGAATTCGGTCACGACGGATCTGTGACTCGGTGCGCTTTTCCATGAACGAAGTACATCCACTCACAGCCACCATTAGGCATAAGGCGTAAGTGAAGAGTTTCGAGGAATGCATCCCTGCCTCGCTTCTGATTTCCAAGCTCGACCACGTTTTGCCGCTCGCTGATCCCATCCTGGAACTCAACTCCCGGCGCAAAAAGACTTAGTCGGGAAAGTACCTTCCGCAGAGGGCTGGGGTCAAGGGAGCTTATTAGCTCCTATGGGTGGTTTTGAGTTTGTGGAAAAAATCTTGTTTGCGTAAGTGTCCGAGAGTGCGGAGTTTGCAGCGGGCAACGGGTGGCTGAAGGGGTGTCGGTGGTTGACTTGGGGCAAAGCGAGGGTATCTTTGGGGCTCAGTGGGACGCAGTGGAGACGAATGGGGCTGGAGGCCGCCGGTTTTGGGTTTGTTGAAGTTCGAGTGCTTAATCCTGAGTGCTGAACCAAAGTATGTAAGTCAGTGGCAACGCGAGTTAGACAACAATGCTGTTAACCGGTTGCTACAGACGAACACTTGACGACAAATCCAGATTGGCCATTCCGAAGCAGCTTCGCGACGCCATTGGCTACCCACAAGAAACGAACCTGTTTATTGCTCCTGGAACGGATAAAGCACTCGTGATTTACACCAGTGCGATTCTGGAACAGATGGGGCAAGCACTCAGCAAGTTAAGCCCAGCAGCCAAGGACACTCGAGCTTTCAGCCGACTGTTCTACGCTCAGGCTCAACCGGCCGAGGTCGACAAGCAGGGA
>CAYWNG010000264.1:0-8522 GCA_964458685.1 uncultured Pirellulaceae bacterium | reverse complement strand
GACTCAGATGACCACGCCGAAGTTTTGATTGCCTGCGATCAGGCACGTATTCTCGAAGTGATCAGCGAAGACTCACCGAACCAGTTGGGCATCCGACTGTTCGACGGATACTCGGGATGGGGTCCTGGCCAATTGGAGTCGGAGATGAGCGAAGGAAGTTGGCTGGTCTGGGACATCCGACCTGATCAGTTGTTCCACGATCCCGAAACGCTCTGGCAAGAAGCTGTTGTACAGATCGGTCGCAACGTTATCGCAACAGGAATTGGCTTGGATAAGCTGTGTGGTGATCCTGACGAGAACTGAGATCATTGCTGACTAGAATTCGTAAGCAAGCCGAGCGTTTCGCGTACATCAATTTTGATAGAACACCCAAGTTTGCGAACCAGCACATCGGGCCTCATGGAAGGGCGTGACCTATGTCTCAAATACAACGTGTTCTAATCGTCGGCGCTGGCTGGGTTGGCCGACAAGTTGCTGCCAAGATCGCAGCCAGTGGGATCGATGTAGCGTTAGTCGATCGATCATTGGAAGTTGTGCATGAAGCTATCGAGTGGATTAGCCATTGCACGAAAGCTGAAGATCCTTTGAACTTGCACGCCTCCGAGTCGCATCAACGGGATGTTGTACAGCAGTCAGCCGATCATGCTAAGCCAGAGTGGATCAAGCGAGTCATCGCGTTGGCACCATTGGCTGAGTTGACCCGAGAGACGCTGGCTGAATGGCGACCAGACTTGGCTCTCGAGTGTGTCTCCGAGCAGCTATCGCTGAAGAAGCGCGTACTTCGTCGGCTCTCCGAACTGGTTTCCGACGACTGCATCATCGCCTCGAATTCTTCCTACTTCGTACCCTCTGTTCTTTGCCAATTCGTAGAACACTCCGAGCGATTTGCACACCTTCACTTTCACGTCCCGGTATTGCGCGAGACTGTCGCTGATATCGTTGGTTGCAAAGAAACGAGTGCTCAAGTTCTGGAGTCGTTGGCTGAGTTTTCGCGTCGCATGGGCCAATACCCACTGATGCTGCGTCATGAGCATCCGGGCTATGTCTTCAACTGGTTGCTGCAAGCCGTACTTAAAGCCGCTCTGGAACTCGTCGCCAACGATGTCGTAGATGCGGCCGATGTGGACCGTTCGTGGAAGTCGGTTACAGGGATGCCCTTGGGACCATTCGGGATGATGGATCAAATTGGTATCGATGTGATCGATCAAGTACTCAGCAACGCTCGCTGGGCCCCACCGCTTTCGGTCTCCGACCAACAATTGCTCGACGTAATTCGACCGCTGATTCAGCAAGGAAAGCTAGGCGTCAAATCGGGTGCGGGTTTTTACGACTATCGAGGCTAGATTTTCCCCTTTTTTTCGTAGCCTCGCGCAAGAAAGGGGCTCTAGGCTGGGTCTATACTGCTGAGATTGGACGTTACCTCGACTGAGCCATATCCATGCAATTCAGCACTCCCGAAACCCGCGCTAGCTTGATCCTGCGACTGCAAGACGCAGCCGACGTGGCAGCTTGGGATTGCTTCGAGTCGATCTATGGCCCTGTAGTACTTCGCGTGGCCGCTCGACAAGGCCTTCAAGCTGTCGACGCTGAAAACGTCGTTCAAGAAGTGCTGCTGCGAGTCGCTAAATCAGTCAATAATTGGCTTTCCAGATCGCCTCGCGGACCTTTCCGAGCGTGGCTCATTCGCATCGCTCGCAACGAAGCCGCTCGGCTGTTATCGCGGCCTGCAACTCGGCCTTGGCAACATGGCGGCGATAGCTCCAGCGTGCAACTCGAAGATTGGGTAGCAGACAATTGCAACGTGGCTAGCGAGTTAGAACTTGAGTATCAACGCGAACTTTTTTTGTGGGCCGCTGAAGAGGTTCGCTCGTCGGTTGAAGAGCATACCTGGTTGGCCTTCTGGCTCACTCAGGTTGAGGGACTTAGCGTTTCCGATGCGGCAGAACGACTGCAAGTCAAACCGGGGAACATCTATTTTGGTCGCAGTCGTGTCATGAATCGACTCAAGTTGGCCGTACAGCAATTTGAGGAGGACTAAAGCATGCAAGCTCGTAATTCTCAGTGTAACGATCATCGACTGCAAGAGATGGTGGAGAGCCAACAAGCGGCGGATCACTTCAACGACCTTCTACAGCATGTGGAAGGCTGCAAGCGATGCCAGCAACGATTGGATGAATTGGCAGCCGAGCCTACGCTATGGTCCAACGCGGCCACAGCGCTCACGGGCTTTTCCAGTAGCGATCCCTTTCGACAAACAGGGAGTTATCGCAATGCATTGCAGGCAGACGAGGCTTACGGACATTCGGTAGCTTGGACCGAATCGATGGCACGGCAGTTGCTTTCGCCTGCCTCGCATCCGGAGATGCTCGGGAGAATTGGTAGGTATGAAGTCGAACGATTGATCGGATCGGGCGGTATGGGAATCGTCTTTAAAGCGATCGATACCGAACTCAATCGTCCCGTCGCGATTAAGCTCTTAGCTCCATATCTTGCCGGTAATGGTGCTGCGCGACAACGCTTCGCTCGCGAAGCCAAAGCGGCCGCGGCGGTGGTTCACGAACATGTAGTTCCCATTCACAATGTTGAAACCGACGGACAAGCGCCGTATCTAGTCATGCGATATGTGGCTGGTGAATCCTTGCAGGCGAGAATTGATCGCGAGGGAGCGCTAGAGCTTTGCCAGATCTTGCGTATCGCGATGCAGGTCGCTTCGGGCTTAGCCGCTGCACACGCGCAAGGCTTGGTGCATCGCGACATTAAGCCTTCGAACATACTCGTCGAATCTGGCATCGAGCGTTCGCTGATTACCGACTTTGGACTCGCACGAGCTGCCGACGATGCCAGCTTGACCAACACAGGCTATCATCCTGGCACGCCGCAGTACATGTCTCCCGAGCAGGCGCGCGGCGATGCGATGGACGCACGCAGCGACTTGTTCAGTCTTGGTAGCGTGATCTATACCATGTGTACCGGTCGTGCTCCATTCCGAGCTGAAACAAGCTACGGCATCCTACGCCGAATCACGGACACTCAACCGCATCCCATTCAAGAGATCAATCCAACGATTCCAGGCTGGGTCAGTTGCTTGATCGCCAAGTTAATGGACAAGTCGACTGAGACTCGCATTCAATCGGCTCAACAGCTCTCCCAATTGTTGGAAGGCTGTCTCGCGCACGCACAACGACCACATCTCAATCCACTGCCGGCCGTAGTACGCGAATGGGAGGCCGCTTCGAATGCAAATAGAAATACTCGTTCGCGACGGAAAACCTATCTCACGTTTGCCGCTACCGGCGTGTTACTAGTTGCGATTGGTTCCGCGCTGCTCCCGTGGTCCTCTTGGTGGACTTCAAGTGGGGCTACAACAGGGGCTTCGACCAATCCGCAATCTGGTCCTATTCAATCCAGCAAGCTTGCGGGCGATCCTACGGGACAATCGAGTCGGTCTGACAAAGACAATTTATCTGGACCATCAAACGACAAAGCTAAGTCAGCGAGTCCCAACAATCAAAACCAGACAGCGCCGACAACAAATCCTCGCGGACAACAGCCACAATCAAGACAGCCTCAGCCGAAACAGTCTCAACCAAAACAACCCCGAGGCCCACGATTTGCTATGCCGGACAATCCTGCTGAAAAAGTGCGAACGATGCTGGCATCTGATGCACAAATCGAAGTCACTGCGGCCAGTTTGTCGGACTGTCTTGACGAACTGCTTCGGGATACCGGAGTGACCTATCATGTTTCTCAAAAGAGCTTTGACGACGAGCAATTGAAAACCGATCAACTCATAACCATCAATGCGACAGGATCCAAGCGTGAGTTACTGAGTCGCATTTGTGCGAAGTACTCCGCCGCCTATATTGTCCGCGACAAATCGATCGATATCGTCCCCGAGCGATTCGCAGCCAATAATCCGACCCTTCGCTATTACGACCTATCGTTCTTGCTCACTGACAATAGTCAAGTTCAGTCCATACTCAGCGCGATCAGTGTCTTTAGTCCAGACGAAGCGAAATTTACGTACAGTCTTGTCGACTCTGTTCTCATCGTGCGAACAACCGAAGCGACTCATCTGCAAGTCGAGCGGTTGCTTGCTCAACTTTCCGTAACTCTTCAATCCACTACTCAACTTCAGTCTCAGCCTTAATCTCAGCAACAAGGAACTTTGCGATGAAACTAAAATTCACAATCCTATCTTCCCTATTGGTGATCATTGGATTTGTTCCTTGGATGGTCCAGGGGCAATCTGGTGGCGGCGGTGGCGGATTCCAGGGGTCAGGAAGTGAAAATGGAAGGACTTCGGACCTGGTTCGCAGGCTTGACAGCAACGGCAATAACATGATCGACCCTGATGAGTCCCAAGGTCCGGGAGGATTCATCCTACAACGGTTGGCTCAGAACAACCCTAAAATCGATCTCACCAAACCGATTCCAATTGACGTGCTCATAACTGAAATGGACGGCAAGACAACTGTCGATGAAACGGCCGTCTCCAAAAAGAATGATGGAAATCAATCGCAAAGTGGAGCTCCCGGCGGCATGGGCGGCGGCATGGGTGGAATGGGAGGCATGAGAGGCGGCGGCATGATGGGCGGCATGGGAGGCATGGGCGGTGGTGGCATGGGCGGCATGGGCGGCATGGGCGGTGGTGGCATGGGCGGTGGTGGAATGGGCGGTGGTGGCATGGGCGGTGGTGGCATGGGCGGCGGCTTGGGTGGCATGGGCGGTGGTGGAATGGGAGGCATGGGTTACGGCGGTATGGGTGGAATGGGCGGTGGCATGGGAGGCATGGGTTACGGCTTTGAAATACAACAATGGCAAAAGCCCGTTGGACGCGAGCCGGCTTGGTTGGCAAATGGTCGTAAGTCGATCAAGCTTCAAGAGGAACTTCGGGATCGGCTCAACGAAGAAATAGAAGTTGACTTCCCTAAGCTGGCCCTAGTTGAGCTGGTTGACTACATGAGTGACAAGCTTGAGATTCAAACCCAAATCAATCTTCCTGCTATTCAAGATGAGGCACTGGAAGCAGACTCGGAGATTGCCCCGGTTAGAAAATTCTCTGGTCCTGTACGCGATTTCCTTAGAAGAACGTTGGAGCCATTTAAACTCACCTATCGAGTTCACGAAAACTACATTGAGATTACTTCGACGAATATGGCTGAAAGTTATCCTATAATCCGTTACTATGATCTCAGCTACGTGCTCGACAACAACAGCCTGTTAAATGATCTGATCAACACGATTCAAAGCTCCATTGAGCCAGATAGTTGGGTAAGTAATGGGGGCACTAGTTCGATTGTTCCTATCGGCAACTTGCTAGTCATTAGCACCACCGAGACAAACCATCTTGAAATTGAACGGCTGTTGGCTCAGTTAGCTCGTCGAAGCCAACCAAGCAATGACTCCGCTTCCGTTGAGAAAAAGCAGCCTCCAGCAACCGTAGCAGATACTTTCGGAGCTGAAGATGCTGGAAGTACTGAAGCAATTCGAAAGTAATTCGAGATCTATGATTCCAAAATGCCAAGTCGTTCCACTTCCCGATTCCGAGTTTTCATTCGAAGTTGACCAACGCGAGTTGCTCAGATGGAATGCGGCCAGCCGTTATCCGCGGCCGTTCTTTTTTCCAGTTCGTGGGCCTGGTCAAGCAATGATGACTCGGATGGGACATCCTGGCGCGGCGGATCATGATCATCACAACTCCATCTGGTTCGCTCATCACAAAGTCCTCGGCATCGACTTTTGGGGAATCGCTTCAACGGCCTCGGTAAAGCAATTGCGTTGGCATGCGATGAGCGACGGGATGGAAGAGGCCGTTCTCGCCGTTCAACTTGGATGGTTCGATGGGCACGATCCGCAAGCTCTACTGGAACAAGAACTGGTGATTTGCGTTTCTCCAGACAAGTCAGGCGAGCAAAAGTCAAGCGAAGACTGGACCTTAGAGCTTCAGTCACGATTCATCCCCACGGCGGAGAGCATCGAGTTTCAGAAAACGAACTTCGGCTTCCTGGCTGTTCGCGTTGCCAAATCGATCAGTGTTCACTTTGGCGGCGGCAAGCTGACCAATAGCCACGGTCATCAAGGCGAGCAAGCGATATTCGGCAAGCCAGCGGATTGGGTCGACTACTCTGGACCAGTGCGCCAACCATCGAACGGTCAGACAGTCACAGCCGGCATCACCTACTTCAATCATCCCGCCAACCCGGACTCGCCAGTCTCGTGGCATGTCCGCGAGGATGGCTGGATGGGCGCGGGTGCGTGCTTGAATCGATCACTCGTCGCAACGAAGGCCGAACCACTGGAACTGCGATATTTGCTACATATCCACTCAGGCGATGTCGACCAATCTCAAGCAAATGAACGGCTCAATCGATGGTCGAAGCTACCAGCGTTTCAAGTTGTCAAGTCCACCAAGAAACATCAACAGTTCGAAGTGTTTCGAAAGGCAATTTAGCGCACTATCGAGCGATAGACGCGAGCGACTCGTTCAGCCATCTTTTGGTCGGTGTAGTTGTTGCGATGACGGGTCAAAGCCTGTTGGCTCATCTCTGCCCAGGCGGTGCGATCTGCAATCAAACAGCTTATTTGCTTCGCAAGGCTATTGGGATCGCGAGGCTCGGCCAGCAAGCCCTCCACTCCATGTCGAATCACTTCGGGAGTGCCTTCTACAGAAGTCGCAACGACGGGTACTCCTGCGGCCAAAGCTTCTAGAACAACCATCGGCATGCCTTCGCCAAAGAGGCTTGGCAAAACAAGAGCATCCAAGCGACGAACGGCCGATGCGATCTCTTTGGTAAATCCAGTCCATTCGACGCAGGTACTCAAGTTCAATCGCTCAATCATTCCCAGTATCTGCGCTTGATATTCTGGAGTTTCAAAGCCGCCGATCAACTCAAGCTTCACATCGCGACCTTGCTGTTTCAGTTGTGCCATCGCCTCCAGTGCAACTTCCACGCCTTTGCGCGGACGCATCAAGGCGATCAGCCCCAGTCGCCACTGTGAATTCGAAATTCGTTGGCTTGGATCGATAGGATCGATATTGGGAACACCATTTGGTACAACAGTCAAGCGTTGGCGGCTAACACCCAGTCGTAGCATTTCTCTTCGCAAGCTCTTGCTAACGGTGATCAATCGCGTGCAGGAACGAATCGCAATTCGTTCCATCATCGTATTGATTCGGTTTACCAGTCCACGAGTACTATCTCGCGATGTTGGACTGTGAACGTGGTAGCACCAAGGAACACCAGTACGCAGCGCGACCAGCGAAGTGACAAGAGCCGTACGAGGCGTGTGAGCGTGTAGAATTTCGAACTGCTGGCCTTTGACCAAAGCAACCAATTGCTTCACCACTGAAAGATCGAAGCGTCCTCGCATCGCAGCAGCGATCACTCGCGACGAGTCGAGTCCGCAGAGGTCAGGAAACTTTCCGGGTTTGACGCAAGCGAACGAAGCTTCAACTCCAAAATCACTCAAGGATTTTCCTAACAACTGCTGAACGCGCTCGGCACCAGAGAAATGTTCGCCATTAATGACGTGCAAGACCTTGAGCGTCTTTGGTAGACTCTGAAGCGATTCGCTAGGTGCATCAACGAACGAAACCAATGGAACCGGAATCGGCGTTGCGAAGTCTGTAAGCGATGGAACTGTAGGCATGGATATGAGCGACCAAAGTCGAGTTCAATTGCGTGGATCCCCAGCATTGGCGATAATGCAAGGGACCGAGAAAGTGCACTCTAGCTTAGAATTTGCATTGGGCGCGTGCCTTGGCAAGCTGACGAGGAGTCTACAATCGTCTAACGAATGTGACGATTGAAGCGCATGTAATCAATTTTCAGCATAGGACGATTCATGGCAGCCAAGAATGTCGCCAAAGTAACTGTAGCCAAGAAAGCCGCGTCTAAAGAAGTTGCCTCTAAAAAAGTCGCGTCAAAGAAAGTGATTACCAAGAAGGTGATTACCAAGAAAGCCACTGCCAAGAAAGCAACCGCTGCGGCTGACAGCCAGAATGTCATCAAAAAGCTGATGGTGATACCTGGAGTCGGCAAGTCAATTGCTAACGATCTTTTGCAAATCGGGATTCACGAGGTTAGCGATCTGATTGGACGCGATCCCGAAGAACTCTTTGAAGCATCCAATCGAAAGGTTGGACTAGTGCAAGATCGTTGCCTCCTCTACGTCTTTCGCTGCGCGGTTTACTTTGCTAGTACGCCGGAAAGCAAGCGATCGCCTGATAAGCTGCTTTGGTGGAATTGGACAGACACGAAAGCAGAGCATTCCCAAAGGAAAACCAAGCGGTAAGGCGAGCGTCCCTCTCAGAAGGCCTGCGACTTTCCAAAACTAGCCGCTATCGCGTTAGAGACAGTCCGGCTTAGAAGACCAGCCGGAACCGCGTTAGCGGCCGGTTTTCTTAACCAAGTGGAATAGCCCAGCTCCAGTTAAGGGTCTCGGCGGCTAGTTTGAAGCAATGGGAACCGGAGCCTAACGAGAGCGTCCCGCTTAGAAGGCAGGTGGCCTTTCTGAAC
>CAYWNG010000263.1:0-8537 GCA_964458685.1 uncultured Pirellulaceae bacterium | reverse complement strand
ATGTCTTTGCAGTATGGCGTGCCGTTGGAAGTGTTGGTCAACAAGTTCAGTCACACTCGATTTGAACCTATGGGCCACACCACCAACCCTGACATCCGAATCGCAAAGAGCGTTTTGGACTACATCTTCCGCTGGATGGGAATTAACTTCCTGGCCGGCTACAAGGAAGCATCGACTGGGCAACTGAAGGAGGGCGCTGTCGTCAAGCCAGCCGTGACTGCCAAGCCCGCTTTGGTAACTCCTGCAATTGCCGCTAAGCCCGTAGCGAAAGTGGCCGAGACCAAGGCTGAAGCCAATGGCAACGGCGCTTTGGAAACTTCGTCCGAAGTTCAAACGTCTGCATGTTTCGGCGGCGATTCCGAAGTCAGCGCCAGTTCGTTGGAACGAGCCGGGGTCATGATGCAGTTCGATTCCAAGGGCAACCGCGATTCGCAATTCGCTGGATTCCAATCCGATGCCCCAAGCTGTGATAACTGCGGTTCGATTACCGTCCGCAACGGCAACTGCTACCTCTGCCACAACTGCGGCAACTCGATGGGTTGCAGCTAGAGGTTAGTTGCCTAGTCAACTGGAGGAGATGCCGCCGCTATGGCATCTCCTCCAGATTTTCTTATGTTCGTATTGCGTCGAACTCGCTTAACGGCGCTTAACGGCAAGCCGAAGGCGACTGTTCTTCTTGGGACACTTTGAACGGCACTTCTCTCGAATGCGACTGCAGTGGATAGTGAAGCGAGAGAGAGCAATTTCTTGGTGAACTCGCGCGTGGGAACACAGTCGCCTGTTCTTGTTGTGCCGGTAAACGATTTAGCTGTTCCGTATGGTCGTTGCGTCCCCCTGTGGTCGATGAATCCGCCCTGAACTTTGGGGTAGAAACATTTTCAGTTAACAGTGACCGATATCACTTTCTCCCCTTCGGCAAGTTATCATATACTGGACCCGCTCACCCCCGATCCTGCCTATCCCGCCTGTCCAAAAGTTGACTCGCCATGCTACATGTACAGCGAACCGTCTGGACTACCTGCTTGTCGATCGCATTCTTCGTCGCTTCCCTGCATGCACAGGATTCCAGCGACCCAGAGCGTGCCAATCTGGATTTCTTCGAGTCGAAGATTAGGCCTGCGCTCATTGCACATTGCCAAGAATGTCATGCGTTGGACTCCGAGCAAGCAGGTGGACTGTTGCTTGACAGCCAAGCGGGTTGGCAAAAAGGTGGCGATCAAGGACCGGCAATTGTCCCTGGCAAGAGCAACGAAAGCTTGCTTCTCAAGGCAATCAGCTATTCCAACCCGAAGCTACAAATGCCACCGGACGGAAAGTTACCCGCCGATGTCATCGAGAACTTCCGGCAATGGATCGACTCGGGCGCGATCGATCCACGGACCGCAGAGCATGATTCGTCGAAACCGAAGACGCAAGGGCTGACCGTCGATCAAGCTCAATCGCATTGGTCCTATCGTCCCGTGCAATCATCGCTCTCGGTGAACTCTCAAGGTTCAGATGAACAAAAGTCTTCCAACTCGTCGGCATGGATCGATGACCAGATCAATGCTAAGTTGCAAGAATCAGAGATCGAGCCAGCTACACGAGCAGCTCCCGAAGTGCTAATTCGAAGACTTTACTTGGATCTCACGGGCTTGCCACCCACGGTCAGTCAATTGAAAGAGTGGACCGAAAGCTTTGACTCCAATCGCTACACGCAATTGGTCGATCACCTGCTCGCCTCACCACATTACGGCGAAGCGTTCGCACGACGTTGGATGGATGTTATCCGCTACGGCGACTCGGTAACACTTCGAGGCTTCGTACTCCCTCAATCTTGGCGATTCCGCGACTACTTGATCGACGCCTACAACGAAGATCGTTCCTTCCAACAAATGATCTGCGAACAGATTGCTGGCGACATGATGACCGCAGACGATCCCAATGTACGTAGTCAACAATTGATCGCCACGACTTTTTTGACGCTCGGCAATACCAATCTTGAAAAGCAAGACAAAGCTCAACTGGATATGGATTACCTGGACGAGCAATTGGATGTGATCGGAGCCGCATTTCTCGGTCAGACTATAGGTTGTGCTCGATGTCACGATCATAAGTTTGATCCTATTCCAACGCGAGACTATTACGCGCTAGCTGGAATTCTGAAGTCGTCCACAGGACTCAAGCACGCCAACGTTTCTGAGTGGATTGAGCAACCGTTGCCGCTTGACCCAGCAACCCAAGCGAAGTTCGTCGAGCTTGAATCGCAACACTCGAAGATTGCCGCCGATGTTAAAGAGCTCAAGAAAAAACTGGACTCGCTGGCCAAGGCCAATCCGCGTTTCATCAAGCCAGACGAACTTCCTGGCGTGGTTGTCGATAGTGCTCAAGCAACGCTAGTCGGCAAATGGGTCGAGTCGACTCATGTGGGCAATATCGTTGGCGAATCCTACATTCACGACGATAACTCAGAAAAGGGTATGAAATCGGCCACATTCGAGCCGCAGAATCTACCTCCAGGCGAATACGAAGTCTTGCTTGCCTACCAAGCGTCTGAAAATCGAGCGACGAATGTGGTCGTGCAAGTCTTCAGCGCCGAAGGTGAGAAGGAGGTCACGGTCAACGAGCGTCAGCAAGCTCCAGAACTCAATCTTTGGCGAAGTCTTGGCAGATACCGCTTCGAAGATAAAGGACAGAAGTTTGTTCTAGTCTCCAATGCCAACACGGACGGCCACGTTATTTTGGATGCAGTATTGTTCCTGCCAGTCTCTCAAATGAAAGACGGATCTCTGTCTGCGGCTTTGCAAGTTTCCAAGTCCGGTTCAGGCTCAGGTTCAGGCTCAGGTTCAGGCTCGGGTGCTGACGCGGAAAAGCAAAAGGAACGACTGAAGACACTTGAGAAGCAAGCCGCTGAACTTCAAAAGCAATTGGACGAGCGTCCCAAGTACATGACCGTCGTCGAGAATTCACCGCCGAAGGATTTAGCAATTCACATTCGCGGCGATGTCCATACGCTCGGTGAAGTTGTGCCTCGCGGCTTTTTAGCTGCGGTTTCTTCCGCTAGGAAAACGAAGGAAGATTCTCACTCAACCTCTCATGCAGCCGCGGAATCGCTGAGCCCAACCCGAAAGGAACTCGCAGAGTGGATTGGTAGCAACGAAAATCCTCTGACCGCGCGCGTTTACGCGAATCGTATTTGGTCTTGGTTGATGGGACGCGGGATTGTGGCCACGCCGAACAACTTTGGCACAACGGGCTCAGCACCAACGCATCCAGAATTGCTTGACAACTTGGCTACGCGGTTGATTCAATCCAAGTGGTCCACCAAAGCCATCGTGCGAGATATTGTATTGTCGCAAGCGTACCAGCGAGCCTGCGTCGCGCCAGGTTCGGTGGCTAGTGAAGTCGATCCAGACAATTCGTTCTATTGGCGAGGTCACACACGGAGGATGTCTGTCGAATCGCTTCGTGATTCGATGCTCTTGGTCAGTGGTGAACTGGATTATTCCCGCGGCGGTTCTTTGATTCAGCCAGGAACAAAAGCTGACTACAACTACACGCATCGAACGACTCGTCGCAGCATTTATCACCCCGTCTTCCGCAATTCGCTTCCCGAACTCTTCGACGAATTTGACTTTGCCGATTCCAGCGTCTCGATCGAAGCCCGACCGCGCAGCACGGTTTCGCAACAAGGATTGTCGCTGATGCAAGAGCCGTGGGTTATTGCCCGAGCTCGCCAAGCATCGATCAAATACGCTTCGACTTTCGAATCGCAAGGCGTCGACGAGGGGCTGACCGAGCTTTACTTAGCCTGCTTTGCCAGAAAACCATCGGACGAAGAATTGAAGGTTTGTCGATCGTTTCTCGGGTTGAATTCGTCTACGAACGAAGCCAGTGAAGAATCGTCTAGTGTTGAGAATAAACGAGCCAGCTCGGTAAATCCAAAGGCGAATCAAACGAATGACGAAAAAATCATCGACCCCAAGCGACTGGAATTGTTGATTCAGTCCTTGTTTGCCTCGATTGATTTTCGATTTCTTGAGTAAGCCGTTTTCCGTAAAGCATGTTGAATAAAGCATGTTGAGTAAGCCATTCGATCCAGTGGAGTTTCGAAAATGAGCGCAGAGAGACAATTACAGCGAAGAGCCTGGTTGCAGCAGACCGGTTGTGGCTTCGCCGCATTGGCGGCCACAGCGTTGAGTCAATCGTCGTTGTTGCCAGCTTCGCGTGCTTCTGCCGCTGAACTCGAACTCAGTCTCTCTTCTGGCCTCCATCATCCGGCCAAAGCAAAGCGAGTGATCTTTCTGTTTATGCAGGGCGGCGTCAGTCAGGTTGACAGCTTTGATCATAAGCCTCTGCTCGAAGAGCAAGATGGTAAGGCCTTTGAGTTCAACGATGCGCGGCAACTTGCTAAAACTGGAAAGGCGACGAATCAGCGAATCATGAAATCGCCTTGGAAGTTTCAACCTTACGGCCAAAGCGAGAAATGGGTTTCCGAACTCTTCCCCGAATCAGCAAGACATGTCGATGAGATGACCTTCTTGCACGCAATGCACACCGAAGGCGTTGCTCATGGACCAGCGACTTTGTTTCTGCACTGTGGAGCGACTAACTCGGTGCGGCCTTCGATGGGTTCGTGGTTGTTATACGGTCTAGGTCCTGAGAATCAGAATCTACCTGGGTTCATTTCCATCGCTCCTTCGGTTGGAAACGGCGGACCACGAAATTACGGGAACGCATTCCTTCCAGCGCAGTTTCAAGGCACTCGAATCGGCGGCGCAGACAACGATATCCTACAGATTAAGAATCTGCTGCCACGCAAGGACATCTCGGAATTGGATCGAAGCCAGCAATTGCAGCTACTCTCCGATTTGAATGCTCAACAGATTCACCGACGCGAATACAAGCCAAATGAGTTCGATGCCGTAGTTGAATCGTATGAGCTCGCTTGGCGAATGCAATCGGTTGCTCCACCAATCTTGGATACTTCGGATGAATCGGCCGAGACGCTTGAACTGTACGGAATCAACGATCCCAAGACTCGCACTTACGGACAGAGATGCTTGTTGGCCCGACGACTGTGTGAAGCAGGCGTGAGGTTCATTCAAGTCAACTACGGCGACAACTCGGCAAACCCAGCTTGGGATCAACACAGCAACTTACCTAAACATGCCGACCACGCTCTGGCGGTGGATCGTCCCATAGCTGGTCTGCTTGCCGATCTGAAACGCCGCGGTTTATTGGAAGACACGATCGTTTGGTGGGGTGGCGAATTTGGTAGAACGCCGTACGCTCAGGACAATGGCACTGGACGCGATCATAATCCTGGCGGATTTACGGTTTGGTTGGCAGGCGGCGGCTTTAAGTCTGGTTTCAGCCACGGAGCGACCGATGAGTTCGGTTTTCAAGCGATCCAAGGCAAAGTTCACATGCATGACCTGCATGCCACAATACTTCATCAGCTTGGTATCGATCACAAGCGACTAGTCTTCAACCATGCGGGCCGCGATTTTCGCTTGACCGATGTTCATGGCCGAGTTGTCCAAGATATCCTCGCATAAGGCGTTACTTTGTCGAATTTGATTCTGTCTTTGCCTGAACTCAGCGGCTCGAGTCAGTTTGTTCGTATTCCGCCCGAGCTGGACGTGCCGATCACCGCTCGCGTTCGCAGCATTCTTGACTCTCCGGCAATGCAGCGGCTGAAAGAGATCTTGCAGTTGGGATTGGTCAGCCTGGTCTATCCCGGCGCTGTACACTCGCGATTCGAGCACAGCTTGGGCGTATTTCGCTTAGCGTGTCTGGTCTTGCGGCATTTGGCTCAGTCCGATCCTGTGGCAGTCGAGTCGTTGACCGAGAGCGACTTGAAAGTCTTCTTGTTGGCATCGCTGCTTCACGACGTGGGGCACTGGCCGTATTGCCATCCGATCGAAGACATGCGCTTGCCCGAGATTGCCAAGCATGAATCCATCGCGCGACGATGGATAACTCGCGGCGAACTGGCAACGATCATCGACCAGCAATGGAACGTCTCGCCCGAGTCTGTCGCCGACTTTCTGAGCAAGCCCTCTGATAATCCGAATGTGAAGCGCCTGCAGAATGTGCTCAACGGGCCGGTTGATATCGACAAGATGGATTACTTGCAACGCGATAGCTTGCACGCCGGAGTTCCCTACGGTCGGAATTTTGATGTTTCGCGACTGCTCAGCAGCTTTCGATTCGGCGATGCTTCACAACTGACGATCACTTCCAAAGGCAAGACCGCTGCTGAAATGATGGTCTTCAGTCGCTACGTCATGTTCAGCGAAGTGTACTGGCACCACAGCGTACGCTCCGCCACTGCGATGCTTCAGCGTCTGTTTTATCGCTTGCGTGAACGCGTCGTGGATTGTGGTTGGCACGAATTCTCCGACGCTCAGTTTCAAACTCAGTTGCTCAATCTAGCCGAAGGCCAGCCGGGACCACAGGTTTTGGCGCGGTCGTTGTTCGGAAGACAACGTCAAATCTACAAGCGATACTCGCAACACAACTACTCTGTCTCGCGCGAAGTGCACGCAGCTTTAGCCCACCGACCTTTCGATCAATTGGTGAAGTGCGCCGAGTTGTTAAGCGATCGACTCGCGAAGCAGTTTAATGTCGAAATCGAGCACGATGATCTCTTGATCGACGCACCGCCGGTGAAGCTGGAGATTCAGTTCAAACTCGACATTAACACACCACAGGGGCTTCAGCCGCTTTCCGAAATGTCGCCCGTCGTGCGCGCTCTAGCGACGGACCAGTTTGACAAATACGTCAAGCAAGTACGCGTATTCTTGCGGCCAGGCTTACGCGAGTTGCTTCCGCTTGAGGAGCCGAAGTTGACCCAACTTCTGCTTGAATGCGCGGCGGAATAGCAAGGGCAAGTCAAATCTCAGCCGAAGTGAACTTGCCCAATTTATCGTTGTTATGTTAGACAGTTGTGCCAAAAGCAAAATTGCGTTGGAACTTACGATGTTTTCATCGGAGAAATCAATGAAGCCAAGCACAGCGATCCTTCTTATTGCCATTCTTTCTACTTGTGTCTGTTTCGCCGATGAAACGCGACGCATCCAACATCGAAAGAGCACCAGCAAGGAGACAGATGATCGAATTGAATACATCTATGAAGCTTCCACAGATGGCATCTACCCGAAGACATGGATTTCGATTAGGAAAGAAGACGCTGCAAGACTCCCGGATTTAGAAAAGCTCGTGATTCAGCTTGAGGAGCGAAACGCCGTGCGTGTTAGCCTTTACGAGGAAGCTCACCCAGCAGTTTTCGATCGCAAATCAAGTTCTGTTTACGTAAAAATTACTGGAGTGACAACGGAGGCAAACACAACCCAGATTGCTATTCAATCGCGCATACGCTTTCGACCGTTCCAGGGTGGAATTGGAATAGGTGGTGAAGCTCGAGAGTGGTGGTCATGGGATTTAAACGGACTCAAGCTTAAGGATTCAGAAACACACAACAGGTGTATCATCTTGTAGTGTCATTAACCCGCTATCGTTCAACTACGTATGGCAACGCGGAACAATCAAGGCAACTGCCAGCGCTTGCGAAGAGCCCATTCAAAAGTCATCAGGCCGCAGAATAGGGCAAAGTACAACCAAGTATCCCAAGCTGCGTCCCCTAGCCTTCGTCGCTCGATCGTGCTGACCTTGGCCAAGTCCTGTCGCTCGCGTAAAGCTGCGACTAATTTACCGGTCTCTTCAGGCAAGAACAGATCGCTTCCGACTGACTTACCAGCAGCAACGATATTGGCCATCATTCGCCAATCGGGAATGGGCTGAGTTAACTCTTTAGAAACATCCTGAACCATGAAAGCCAGATCGGCAGTTTGCTCTGATCCATCCGCACTCGTGCCGGTTAATGTAGCGCGATAGAGGCCGGGTTGGTCGAGTCCCGAAGCGATGACCTGTCGGGTCGCTTCACCAGTCGAGTTCACCTCAAGGTTCTTGAGAAACTGACCATTGCGGCTAAGCGCCACTTTGATCGTCGGTGGAATCGGCTTGTTATCGCTTCCGCCATACCATTCGATCTTGATTGGCGGTACCGCATCGATGTCTTGGCGACGCGAATCGATCAACATTTGAAATCCTTCGCTCAGCTTCTCACGATTGACTAACCACAGAACAGCTTGTCGCCAAAAGGTTTGGTGAGCATACTGTTGTTGTCCACCAGCTCGATACCATTGCCATGTCGAATCACCCGCAAAGGCTAGAACGCGGCCCGCTCCAAACTGGCCGGTTACCAATGCGGGTTGTCCCTGCGGCCCAGACAATAGAACCTGTACACCAGGATTCGAAGACAGATCTTGAAAGCGATTCATTCCGTCTTTCATTGGTTTGAGCAGATCCCACAACTGCGTATTGTCAGGCTCAGGCAGCAGATTGGTTATCGGATGTGGGCGAGTGGGCTTGAGTTTCATGTCGCCCACGTAGTGGAATCGATCGTCGACTCGTTTCTCGCGAAGCTGACGACTGCCGGCTTGCATCTTGATCGGAAACAAGTTCTTTAGCGGGCTGTTTTGGTACCCGCC
>CAYWNG010000262.1:0-8538 GCA_964458685.1 uncultured Pirellulaceae bacterium | reverse complement strand
GGCTGATTACCTGACTGAAGCCCTTAGTACCTTGGCCTTGGGAATGGATCAGATTGAACTGCGAGATCAGATCGCGGGCAAATTGATCTAGACGCGAGATGGTTCCGTTGATGCCTTGTTCGCGAGCCAAGTAGATACCATGAAGTCTACCACCGCTGACTTCTAAAGGAAAATCCGTATCCGCCAAGCGAACTTCTGGAAAGCTGCTGCCATCGTCTTGGACTTTAAGTGCTACCTTGAGTTCTCGCTGAATACCGTCAGCAACCAGATACTCGCCCCCCACAAAGACGCTGACCGAGCCCGACTCTTGCTCAACAGCGCGAATCCCGACATACGAACTCAATTCGTCCAGGACTTGAATGCGTTCGTCGCGTAGCCCGACTGCATCGCTTGTTTTGCTGTCCTTGCCGCCTTCCAATTCGACGATTCGCGTATTCAACTGAGCGAGGCGTTCTGTCAAGCGATTGATCTCAGCAACAGTTTGGTTGGTCTCGGCATTGAGTTCTGTACTAAAGCCGTTGAGCTGTTCCGCAACCGAGCGAATGTTTCCAGCCACCGTGTTTCCGCGTTCGATAACAAGTCGTCTTAAGGCTTCGTTGCCGGGTTGGTTGAGCAAGTCTTGAATGCTGGCTGAGAAGTCATTCATCTTCGAACTGAGATCGTTGTTGTTCATCTCGCCAAGGATGGACTCGAGCTTGCTGAAGAGATCGCCCTGACGCGAACTGCTTTCCAGTTCTGCTTTGACTTGACGCATGCGATCGGCCAGAAACTCATCAATCTTTTGCTGGACGCCAACAGCTTTGACACCGCTGCCTAGGATCGTGCCACCAATTCGGGTCGCTGGTCCAGATGTTTGGATCAACTCCTGACGAATGTAACCCGGTGTTCCCGCATTGGCGATGTTGTTGCCAACAACGTGCAATCCAAGTTCAGCTACTTGAAGAGCGTTTGAACCCTTTTGAATTGCACCGAAGATTGACATTTCTTACTTACCTTGATTCTGTTTTTGCAGATTGATTTTTCTCAACGACAACTTTTTGCGTGTCTCAATTGCGATTTGAATCGCTATCTCGTGGACCAACTTGGCACTTTACGAACTGGGCACTTTACAAACTGGCATCCAACAATTGTCCGCCGCCTTCCAATGGATTGCTATGCGGCAATTCGTAAACATCATTTCGAATCGCGCCGTAGGAGAACAGCATGTTGATCTCTTGAAAGTAATGTACCGACTGGTTCACCAACACCCATGTCGCAATGTGCATCCTCTGCAGTTGCTCCATCTGATTCCGCGCAGTATTAAAGGCTGCTCGAAATCTTGGACGGCCCCAAGCCGGCAGACGCTCGGCGATTCCTCGCAAGGAACGCACGGGTTGCCCGTTCTGTCGCGCTTCGTCGATCATCTGTTGTCGATTGGCGGTCAAGTCGCGAAGCTCTTGATTCAATCCTTCGGCCGACTGTTGTAGTTTGTTCAGCTTGTCGAGATCTCGATTAGCAGTGGCTCGTTGCATTTCTGACAACCACTTTTGCCATCGTTGCTGCACATCGCTCAACTGCATCAGATAAGCTTCGATTTGCATCGTCGTAGCTTGTATCGATGACTGGGTAGTTGCTGAGTTGAACGCAGTTGACTGGGTTGGCGGAAGTGACGGTGCTAGTGCATTCATGGCAGTGCCTTTAGGTTAGCAAGACCAACTTCGCATGGTATTGATAGCGATGGAGTGAGCTTTCCAATGGCGGGGTCAAATCCGGACCACGCAGAGTATTGCTTGATCTAATCTTCGGCATTTTTCTTGAGCCACACTAAGGCAAGTTGCCTAATGTCAGCTTGCTGATACGATCTCACCCTGCTCGAATGCTAGCCTTGAAGCCAGCTAGCGACTGCCTGCACCCTAAGGTAGCAGTGATTGCTTGGGGGAAGTGCGAGATGGAATAGCGGATTGATTTCGCCGTACCCTCCGTGCATTTCGTGTCCAATAGGTATCAGGAAATTGGACACGGAGAACCCGGAAGACACCGAAGACACGGCTTGCTCAGGAAAAGAAAGCTGACGGCAGACTAAGCTGGGTTCTCGCTAGAGTCCGTTTCCAAGCAAGGCTATAGAAGATAAAGTCACCATGAAAATTGCTGTACTCGAATGGATCTGCTGCGGTGGAATGCATGCAATTCCGATCGAAGAAATCCCTGACAGCCTGCTTTGCGAAGGTAGAGCCATGTTGCTCTGCTTGATCGAACAGTTCGCGGCGGCAGGCAATCATGTTTCAACCATGGTCGACTCGCGATTGAACCTCGGTGAAGTTACACTGCCGGAATCCGTTGAGCTTGTGGACTTCTCGGCGCTAACCAGCCGTGCAACTAATCACGATGCAATTGACG
This sequence comes from uncultured Pirellulaceae bacterium, assembly GCA_964458685.1. Lineage (GTDB taxonomy): Bacteria > Planctomycetota > Planctomycetia > Pirellulales > Pirellulaceae > Aureliella. The sequence continues at coordinate 6,162 of CAYWNG010000262.1, read as the reverse complement.
AAACGATAAGCAAGTGGAAACAGTTGTCCAAGTCGTGCGACCTCTCCATCGTCATCGCTCCCGAGATCGATGGAATCTTGCAACGCTGTGTTGATTCCATGATCGAAGACGGTTTACCGTTGATCAACTGCTCCGGCGCATTCTTGGATAACTCAGCTAGTAAGCTTCGAACCGCGATGCGATTGACGCAGCACGGCTTGCCAACGCCACCCTCGATTTCGGCGGATAAGCTGGAACCAAGTTGTTTTCGCTCCGCTCAATTCGATTCAGCAACAGGCCTTTGGTGTGTTAAGCCGGACTTAGGCGCGGGCTGCGATGGCCTGCACATCGGTGACGCGAATGAGATCCTTAAAGTCGTACAGCAGCTCCAATCCAAAGCGGATTGTATTGTTCAGCCATGGCTGGAGGGGCAATCCTTTAGCTGTAGCGCGATTGTAGACTCGCACGGCCGCGCCGACTGGTTTCCATTGGTGACTCAGCAACTTAAGTCAGCTCCATTCCGTGGTCAAACTACGACTCGACAATACTGTGGAGGCCAGTTGGTTTCTCTTGAAAAGCTCCATCCGCCGGTTGAACTGCTGAATGAAACTCTTCGGGTCCTGAATGAAGCTGAATCTGGTCGAGCGTTGGGCTGGGTGGGCGTTGATCTCTTACTCCGGCCCGATTTGCAAGACCACGAGAGTCAATGGGTCGTAATCGAAGTCAATCCGCGACTAACCACCTCCATCATTGGGCTCAGCAAAGCATCCACGACAAACCTCGCTCAACGCATGATCGACGCCTTCCAAGGGCAAGAGTGTCCGCGTTTGTTGCAATCACAGTGGAGTGAGGTCGAATTCTCACCAACTAGTGCTTGAACAGAGTGCGATACCTTTAGGCACACCGTGAAGGGAAGTATATTGGAGCGTTTTCGACCGTCGGTTGCGAATTGGGTTGGTTACACTCCTTGAGAAGTTTGTTTTGATTCATCTCGAAATCTTACACGAAGACAATCACCTGCTTGTCATCAACAAACCGTGCGGACTAGTAACGCAGGGCGCCGAATCGGGCATGCCTTCGGTCTACGACGCGGCCATTGAATATCTGCGAGTCAAATACAACAAGCCGGGAAATGTTTTCGTTGGCATTGTCAGCCGCTTAGATGCGTTAGCCTCCGGCGTACTTGTTCTGGCTCGTACGAGTAAAGCCGCTAGTCGACTATCCGAACAGATTCGTCAGCAATCAACTTCGAAAAGATACCTTGCCTTGGTCGAAGGCCATGTTGAAACTTCGGTGCGTGCAATTCAATTGACGCATCACTTGCTCAAGCACGACGAAAAGCACCGTATCGAAGTAGTCGACGCAAAACATTCGGGCGCACAACGAGCAGAACTTCGATACCATACGATTCTGAACGTTGGTCGACAATCGATTGTGGAAGTTGAACTGGTCACGGGACGCAAGCATCAGATTCGCGTTCAACTATCAGCGATTGGACATCCGATTGTCGGCGATCACAAATATGGCTCCGAGACCGAGTGGCCCAACTCCATTGGTCTCCACTGCTACCGAAACGAGATCGAACATCCGACTCTTCGAGAGCGAGTCTCGTTCCAGAGCGTGCCGAGGCATTGGCAGTCGAAGATCGGAACGCGAGCGGTGGAGACACTGAGTCAGATGATGGAAAGCAGCTTCAATTTGGACGAGGCAGATGAGAAGGGCTAGGACGGATAATCCAGACTTGAGATTTCTCGGCGTCGAGAAGATCGTTTCTGGTGGTCAAACCGGAGTCGATCGAGCGGCCTTGGACGCAGCCATCGAACTTGGTATTCCTCATGGAGGCTGGTGTCCTAAAGGTCGCATTTGCGAAGGTGGTGTGATCGATTCTAAGTACTTGCTCACCGAATTGAGTTCGCCCGATTACGCTGCGAGGACGCTAAAGAATGTCCAAGACTCAGACGGCACGCTGGTACTCTACTTTGACAAGCTTCGGGGCGGCACAGCGCTGACTTGTCGTTTCGCGAGGCAGCATAACAAGCCTCTGTGTCGGGTGAGAATCAACGCCCCCGTCAACTTGTTACAAGTCGTTGATTGGATTCAACAGCATCAAATCCGAGTGCTCAATATTGCTGGCCCGCGCGGCAGTTCGCATCCCGACGTAGAAGCAACAGCTCGTACTGTTCTGCTAAGGCTGTTCCGTCAACCTGCTGGACTATTTGATGTCGAAAATGGCTAGATTGCTACTACTAAAAGAACATGAGTCGAATCGAAGCCACGATGGTGAACGCTAAGAGCAGACCATTAAAGATACGTTGATTGATTCGCTTCACACACCAACTGCCCAGAACCAGCCCGATGGGAACAATCGGAGCTAAGCTGACGTTGATCCAAAGTGTTTGAGCATTGATAAGGTCCAAGGCAAAGAAGCTGAAGGGCACTTTGAACAGGTTGATGATCAAGAAAAGCCATGCACTCGTGCCGACCAACTCAAGCTTAGGAAGAGCGACCGCGAGTAGATATAAGGCAACAATTGGGCCAGCCGCGTTGGCCAACATGGTTGTCACGCCTGCCAATAGACCAAGGCTCCACGCAAACATTCTCGAGTTTGGCAACTGCTGTAATGAGTCAGGCTTATAGATTCGATAGATCTGAAGAGCGGCCAGCAGCATAATGATGGCACCTACGATCGGCTTGAAGGCACTCTCGCTCAGTCGACTCATTAGCCAAGTCCCCAGCACAACGCCGATCAGAGCAGGCGGTAGAATTCTTGTGAAGTGCTTCCATTGCACCTTCTTGCCAAAAGCGATCAACGAGCAGACGTCACCTACGATCAGCAGCGGCAGCAGAATCCCAGTTGACGTGCGAGCTCCGAAGATACTGGCAAAGATCACCACATGCAGCAGGCTTACCCCAGCAAATCCGCTCTTCGAGAATCCGATGCCCACCGCACCGATCATCAACAAAAGCCAGTCTGCGATTTCAAGCTGCATGCAATCGATTCAATTCTAGTAGCCTAGACGTCAGTGCGTCGACGATTCGGTCGCGAAGGGGTAGGACTTGATGGCGAACTTGACTGCGCTCCAGATTGCGTTGGCTGGAACATGCTATTTGTCGGCGCATTACCCGAGAAGACGGATAGCTGTGGCTGCTGTGTAGCCGCTGGCTGTTGTGCAACATTCGGCTTGAAGTGAGGCGGACTGTGAACGGTTGTCTCCGAGCCGATGTCGCCGAGATACTGCTTGCGAACTTCCGGATGATTGCGCACGGAATCAGGCGTGCCTTCATGAAGCACAGAGCCTTTGCTGATTACGTAACAACGATCAACGGTATCCAAAATCTCGCGAGCAGCATGGTCGGTGATCAAGATCGCGATTCCGCGTTGACGAAGCTTGGCGATAATCAACTGAATATTCTGAACGGTCACGGGATCGATACCCGCAAACGGTTCGTCGAGCATGATGATCTTCGGTTCAGAAACCAAACAGCGAGCGATCTCCAATCGACGTCGCTCGCCGCCGGACAGCCGGCCTGCGCTGGACTTGCTGATGTGTGTGATTTCGAAATCTTCGAGAAGATGCTGAGTCCGCTCTTTACGCTCGCGATATGGAACGCCCAGCAGCTCAAATAGGCTAGATATGTTCTGCTCGACGGTCAATTTTCGAAAGACACTGGACTCCTGAGCCAAATAGCCCATGCCGCCTTCGCTGGCCCTACGAAAAAGTGGCCAGTCGGTAACTTCAAGTCCATTCAGCACTACGCGACCGCGGTCAGGCTTAACGATTCCGCAGGTCATCTTGAAGCTGGTTGATTTTCCAGCGCCGTTTGGACCTAACAATCCAACAATTTCGGCTTCGCCAACGTGCAAGCTCACGCCATCAACGACGCGTCGTCGACCATAAGATTTTTCAAGTCCCTCAACCTCGAGAATCGCTCTCATTGGTTTCCATCCATGGAAGTGTTTTACGATGACGCAATGAACTGCTACGAATTCGGCTTTCAGTCTGCCAAACAGGCTTACGCAAGCTGTCTGAATTACCCAGCCTGCACAGAACCAACGGGCTCCGATGAGCAATATTGCAAAAATCGCCTAACGAATCAAACCCATCCTGCGAACGTTCGGGAAAAATGGGATCGGACGATTCCACGAGTGTGGCCAGAAGACCAGCAGAGCTTTTCCTAGCAAGAAACGCTCTTCTACGTAGTTTTCATCCCACATTCTGGCGTCCGAGCTTTGAGCGCTGTTGTCGCCCATAGGAAAATACTGCTTATCGTCGAGTTGGAAAAGCTGCTTTTGGCGATTGGCAAACAGCGACGTCGACTCCCAAAGCGCAGGAGACCCGTACACGTAGCGAATCAACTGTGTGTCGCCCATGCGCGAAAGATCCGAGTTCACTGGAGCTGTTGCTCGCACCGTGCTAATGTTTGGACCATATTCATGTGATCCGCCGCTTCGAAGTGCAATGTAATAAAGGTCGCGATAAACCTGAGCACGAGTTACCTTCATTGTCAGTGACTGACCGCCGATTCCAAGCGGTGCAGCGTCCAGCGGGTCCTGTTTGGACCAGTAAGGTCTACGTTGAGCACCATCGCGGACCTGCCACGAATCAAACTCGGCTGGATGATTAAATCGTACCAAACTGCCGTTCACCCACACAAAGATCTGCTCATCGACATTTCCCATCGCTACATGGTACTTGCCTTTGCCACGTACTTTCGTTGCGGCAACAACATCGTCTTCTCCCGCAAAGATACCATCCAGAAGCTTACGCTCTTTAGTCGTAGCGTCGAAGGCTTGCAGCTTAGCTTCCCCAGTTGCGACATCAATGCTCAAGCGAAACTCGATTCCAAACTCAAACAACTGAAGCATCAAGGAACCAGTGTCTGATTGGACTTCGACGTCAAACTCCGCAGTTAAATCGCCGACCCAATGCAAACCGTTCTCGGATGGACGGATTTTGCTGACCAACTCATCCGGAGTCATTTGCTCGCGTTGGTGATACAGCATGTAACTGTTGTACGCTAAGTAATCCGTAACCAGCGTTGAATCGAGAGCTTTGGTTTCAGGAAGTTGTTTGTCTTGCAAGACAGCCAGCCATTCTCGCTCGGACAAGCTCTTGTGGAAGTAACGCAACCATTTCGCGTCGGAGGTCGAGGCTAATTCAGCATGCCAGCCCGCTGCACTTTGATCAACTTTCCATCCTTCCGCCGAACCGTTGCTGCCGGAATTCAAGGGTTGCCACAGGCTTGGATAGCCAAGTTCAATCAAGCTCTTGGAAAGATAGTTGGTATCGGTGACTGGCTGCCGCATGGCCAAGGCTTTGTGCGGCGGCTTGCGAGCAATCTGCCAGTTCTCATTGTCGCTCTTACGCACGTAGACATCGCCTTCTTGAATCATCAACTGTTCGTTTGGCAAGCCGATCAAGCGCTTGATGTAGTTCATTCGGGCTTCGCCGGGGAACTTAAAGACCAGCACATCCCAGCGTTGAGGGCTTGAAAAAATGTAATCAAACTTGCTGACAAGAATGCGATCGCCGTTAAAGGTCGCTTGATTGGGATCGTCAAAATCGATTGGATTCAGGGCTTCACTAATGGCAGCGGTGCTTCCAACAACTGCGCTTCCGTTGTAGCTACCATCCGCTTGGTTGAATTCATAGCTTGCCCCAACTTGGTACGGCACGCCACACTCTCGGCAGACAATATCTTTATGAGCTCCCATCAGAGTCGGGGCCATCGATCCGGTCGGAATTACGAACGCTTCAGCAACGAAGGCTCGAAAAAGAAACGCCAGTATGAAGGCCACAATGATCGACTCGACCGTTTCGCGAGTGTACTGAGCCTGTGAGGGTGCTTTGCTAACTACAGCCGTCTTTGCCATCGTTTCGAATCTAATCCAGGGGAATAATGCTGCCGATCGTCGATTTCAGCGGCTCAACTATATCAGGCAACGCGAAAATGTTGAATGCCGATCCTTCCCGAGAACTCCCCGTTGGAAGCGAATTCCCAATCAAATTGGACACTTCTCGCCGATCACCGGTAGCGCGAGCGACCGAACCCTCCCGCGCGAACAAGTTGGCCAATAAAAAGTCGACTAATTCGCGGGAGGGTCGTAAGGTGAGTCCCGCGAGCCTTGCGGGGAGGGCGATCAATTCGCCCTCCCCGGAAATCTCGCATTACTCGATTTCC
>CAYWNG010000261.1:0-8542 GCA_964458685.1 uncultured Pirellulaceae bacterium | reverse complement strand
TTGGTGAGTGTTGAGTCCAAAGATCGCTTCCAGCTTTTGAAGATACTGGCTGAAAACTTCTGCAATATCGGGATTGTCGGCCAGTATGCGATCAGCGTCGGGCTGGTTGCCTCGTTCAAGACTTTGCAGATACTCGTCCAGCAACGTCGTCAAACGAAGCTTCTGCTGACTGGTCAGATGGCTAAGACCTGACGAGTCCAAGCTATCGTCCAAATCAAGCAGATCAGTCGACATTTGGAACACTCCCCTGGACCTTGAATGCATCCAGCGCTCGCAGCCACAGCATTCGCACAGCCGTTGTCGACTTGCCCATCGCTTCGCCAATCTCGTCGAAGCTCAAGCCTTGAACTACGCGGTAAACAATTACGTCACGGTAGGCTGGACGCAATCGCCCCAGTTGATTAGCAAGGACTAAAGCGTCCTCTTCGGCGCTCATGCGCGCCGACGGAGGCGCGACGCGATCTTGAATCAGCGTGAGCAACTGACCGGCCGAATGGTCGACGGATTGAGTGATGGCATCGATCGAAACTTCACGGCGAATGTCACGCTTGCCGGCCTTGACGTGAGTCTCGAACGAGCGATGCAACGTGTTGATCAAGATACGGCGAATCCACATTAGCAGCTCGGGCTGCGAATTGCCGCGGAAGTCCCCGAAGTCGCGATGCGCGGCCAAAAGGACTTCTTGAACCACATCCGACGGACTGACTCGGCGACGGATTCGTCGATCCAATTGTGATGTTGCCAAAATGGTGAGATAGTTGGCATACCACTGCAGGAGCTGACCCAAAGCTTGTAGATCTCCCTGTCGAGCACGATCCAGCAGGGGCTGGAATTCGTGGGCATCGGGTTGGTCCGTGTTCACTTGTGCCAAGCTTGTTGCCATGATGTTCTACGAATTGATTAGACTTTGGAAAAGGAAAACTGTCGCCACTTCCATGTTAGTTGCTAACAATTTCGTAAACCGCCGCGGGTGGGTAGCGATTTCTCTAAATCCTCGCTCCCGCCTGCATTATTCACACAACTGTTACCTTCGCACAAGTAGATCTTTTTCTGGCGAGACGCCTGCGAACGGAAAATCTGATTGCGGGCGAGACGCCGGCGAGACGCCCGCGCACCGGACTGGCGAGACGCCCAAAACCCTTGGTGCGGGCGAGACGCCCGCGCACCCAAACACCCGCGCACCCAAACGCCCAAGAACAGAACCGCAGCACAGAACCGCCGCAGCACGATTATCTTCGCACGAATCGACCAACTAGTCGGCTGATCAGCGATGAGGCGGCCGAGCTAGTCCCAGAGGCGATTGAACCTGTGGAGCTTGTCGAATCGTGGCTTGGTCTGGTAGGCGTCCAAGCTTGGAATTCTTCGAGCGAAACGGTTCCGTTGCTGTCTGCGTCCGCCGAGCTGATTCTACGCCACTTCTTCGAGCCAACTTCGGTTTCGGTCAACTGTCCGTCAGCGTCTGCATCCGTAGCGTTGAAATAGGTCTCGCGAGCCGTGGAAATTGCAGTCTTCAGTTCGTCGACAGAAATTGCTCCATCGGCGTCACTGTCCACGCTCTTTCCCAACAGATCATCCAGAATCTTATCGGGCAGCTCGGAAGCGGTCAAAATTCCATCGCTATCAGCGTCGAAGTCGGCAAACAAGGAGTCAGCCGCCAATTGCCAGAGCTCGGGGGCACCTCCACGTCCCTGATGACCTATGCCGTGACCTATCCCGCCGCGTCCGTGATGTCCGTGTTGTCCGTGGCCAACACTTCCATGGCCTCCAGGCAGTGCGTTGGTTCCAGAGTTCTCTGAAATCCAAGTGTTGAACTCTTCGAACGATACACCGTCGCTGGAGTCAGCGTCGGCAGAGCTCAGCCTGTTCCAAACTCGCGAGCCAACCTCTGTCTCGGTCAACTGTCCATCGCTGTCGCTGTCCTTGGCGTCGAACATATCCTGACGAGCGGCAGTGATGGCCGTCTGCAGTTCGGCTGTCGAGACTGCACTATCGGCGTCCGCATCAGTACTTGAATCTACAAGCAACTGCCACAGTCGATCAGGCACTTCCGATTCGGTCAATGTGCCGCTGGAATCCGCGTCATAGCGAGTCATCAGAGTATCCGCGTTGACCCAAGCCAGGACTCTGTTTCGACTCTGCGTTCCCGTGCCTGTTTGTGAGGATGGAACACCACAGTCTTCCCCGTCGGTCGCATCATCGTCGGTGGTCGTGTCGTCTTCTGAGGTGTCGTCCGTTGACCCATCGTCCGTGGTTCCATCATCCGTCGTCGATCCATCCTCTGACGTGGTATCGTCTGTGGTTGAACCGTCATCGCTTGAACTACTGTCGTCCGAACCACTTTCGGTTGTCGAGTCATCTGTGGTGTCATCTGTAGTTCCGTCGGTAACGGAGCTAACCATGATGATCGTTACCGTCGAACGGCTTGAACTGTTGAGCACATTGATGACGATCAGCGCATCGCTCGGTGTGACTTGCGTGTCACCGTTGGTATCGACTAGGCCGATGCTATTGAGATCCAACGACACAGCATTACTGTTAAGGATGTTGATGATCGTCAGAGCATCGGAAGCTGATGTGCGCAAGTCTCCGTTCACATCGGTAGGCATGTAGGCATTGTGAATAAAGCTAGAGCCAGCTCCAAACCGGCTGCCCATGCCCTGCCATGGTCCGCCATGTCGCCATCGTTGGCTGGGGAAAGGCGTTGTGTCGGAATCAGTTTCGGTTGTATCGCCTGAGTCAGTCGAATCTGACGAGTCTGTAGAATCGCTATCTGAACTTGACGAATCAGAGGTCGAACCATCGCTGCCTGCAGCCGCATAGAGCTCAAGAATAGCAGCTACATCGGCACTGCTTAGCCCAGTGAACACCGTATTGGTTGTCGCATAGTCGTCCATCACGGAGCCAGCGTCATCGCTGTGATCTAGCCCCAGCGCGTGGCCGATTTCATGGACTGCTACGTAGGTTAAGTCAAAAGCTTGGCTGCCTTTAGAATTGCCAACCTCCCAGTTTTCGGCGCTGTCAAATTGAACATCGCCCGCCAATCGCGATGAGTTCACATCGTCGGGATAGTACGACTGTGCAAGTGTTCGTGAGACGCCGTCAATGCTGGAGAAGCTGAAGTCCAGCGAATCCTTCAGGCCGGGCTGATCCGTCTGGGTGAACTTGATGTTGGCGACACTAGACCATGCATTCAGAGCAGTTTCGATCGCTTGCTCAGTCTCGGCCTGAGTCAGCGAACTGGGATGATTGGCGATGTAGTAGGTTAGTTCGGCTTGGCCTTCTCCTGCCCCATCCCAGCCTAAACTTGCAGCTAGAACCACCCGTGACTCCAGAGGCTGCATCAACAACTTGCGCTTGGCCTTGCGCGATCCACGCTTATCTTTCTTTGACTTCATCGCACCACCATTACTTACTGAAACAACTGAATTGAATTGACTACCGCGTACCAAACTTCAACAGCATGTCTCAACCTCGTTCAAAACTTCACCAACTACATAACTTGGTTGGGTAGTCGAGACTTTTCCCGACTGTAGAAGCAGCGAAGTCTTGAACGAGATTGAACAGCAACGTGTCGGTGAGACTATCACTAGTTGAGAGACGTCTTCTTGGCTTTGGTCGACGCCAATCGTGCCGCACTCTTTTGCTCCTTTTCCTTGTTGCGTTCCTTGCGAAGAGCGATCATCTCGGTTTGACGAGCCTTAGCATCCGAGGCTTGCTTGGCGATCATCTGTTGTCGCATCGATTCCAACTGCATCTGTTGCATCATCATTTGCTGATTCATCAATTCCATTTGTTGTCGCTGCGATTGCATCGCGACGGCAAAGGCCGCGTTGTTGGATGACACACCTGGATTGTATTGCTGGTTGCTATAAGCGGTCGCATTGCTGGAAGGAGGCATTCCAAAGCCGGTTCGACCTGAGCCTCCCCCGCCGCCACTGCATTGCCCATACGAAGCCTGAGTGGTCAAGCAAACCGCGATTCCCACAGCAAGTGCTGTCAATCGATTCGTTGTCATTGTGAACCTCCGTCGCTTTCTAAGAAAAGTTGGTGCTGGACTTTGGAGCGAGAGCTCAAATGTCCCGTAGTTAAGCCTCCCCAAAAGTCGACCTAACCCCTTCGCGTATCTAAGAGGGACGAATACAGCTAAGAACCGACACACTTTTGCAGAAGTTTTTCTGAAAATTGAGAAACACTCGCATCTAGAATTCGCCGGAAGCTTGCCAAAGTTCCTTGGTTTTCATAACCCGAAGCGTGCGAGGGACACCCGAAGCGTTAGTTTTGAAGTTGCGTTATTTCTGGGTCTTCGGGCCGAAGGCCCAGCGATTTACCTAGCCTAGCCCAACGGGCTAGGTGATCAATTAAGTAAGTTATGGGCCAACGGCCCGCCGGTTTGCACGCAGACCGGCGGGCCGTTGGCCCTTTGTGTTTAGGGCGATTTGCGTACCCAGCCCTTCAGGCTGGGCTAGGTAAACGAGCAGGGCTTCGCCCCTAAAACCAAATAGCGCAACTTCAAAACTAACATTCAGTGGGTTGGGAATGCTTTCCGGTAAAGCTCCGAGTCGTCCCGCGCCGGCTCAGCGGGTTGGGAACCTGTGGCGATTTGTGCGATCTAGCAGTTCGGAAAAAAGATGTCGCTGATTCGGCTGGACGTATTGCCGAATCGATATACCATTGAGAAAAGTTGGTGGGGCGCTACCAGGCGACCTCATTTGGGGTCGAGCCTGTCCATTGGTAGGGTAGTTTCGGCCATAAGTCTCCTAATTGGCTTGCATCATCTATGACCACGCGCCGCCGAGCTCGCGAAATCGTTGTCCAGATCCTCTACGAAGACGATCTTAATCCTGACCAAGATCAACAAGTCGCCGACCGCTTTCTGGTGACTCGAATGCTGGGGAACGGTCCGCTAGTGAGCTTTGCCCGCGATCTGCTCAAGAATGTTCGTCGAAACCGCAAGGGAATTGATCAGTCGCTTTCGGCGATTGCCGCGAATTGGTCGTTGCGTCGCATGGCGGCAATTGACCGTAATGTGTTGCGTTTGGCAGCCTACGAAATCCTGATGACCAGTACTCCTGGCCCTGTCGTGATCAACGAGGCGATTGAGATTGCCAAGCGTTATGGAGACAAGAATTCCGGTCAGTTCGTCAATGGAGTGCTCGATCGACTCCTTCGGGATCGCAACAGCAAGAAGGAAGCTAGCAGCGAGGAATCAGCCAGCAAGTCTGCAGCCCCGGCTGGCGCGGGAACTGCAGTTAGTAGTTAGTAGCTAACACGCTTGTTCGTTTCGCTGATCTGAAATTTCTTGACTGAAGTTCGCTCGTCTTTGCGGCGAGTGAACTACAAACTCTATCGAGTATTGAAGATGCGATCGCCTGCATCGCCAAGTCCAGGCACGATGAAATTGCGATCGTTAAGTTCGGCGTCTACGGCGCAAACGAAGAGCCGCACTTGAGGGTATTCTCGCTTCAATCGATCCACGCCTGGCTGCGATGCAATGACGCTCATCACGCGGATGTCGGGACACCCCCAGCGGATCAGCGCCTCGATAGCCGACAAAAGGCTTCCTCCCGTGGCAAGCATCGGGTCCAACACAAAACCGACATCGCACGGATCTTCGGCTGGCAGCTTGCAGTAGTACTCGACCGGTCGCGATGTAATCTCATCGCGATACATGCCTAAGTGCCATACTTCGGCGTCGGGAAGCAGCGACTGCAAAGGATCGACCAATCCCAGTCCAGCTCGAAGAATCGGTACCAGAGCAATCCTCGTCGACAGTTCATAACCCTCGGTAGTCGTCAAAGGTGTCGTTACCGATTTGCGTCGAACCGGGAGATCTTCCGTTGCCGCAAATGCCAAGAGTGTTGCCAATCGATGGACTTGCTGACGAAAGAGCCACGGAGGCGTCGTCGCATCGCGCAAGATCGACAGGTGGTGCTTGGCCAAAGGATGTTGCAGCTCGACTAAATGCGTCATGAAGGACTGTCCTTAAGGGTGCGTGGGCCTTCGGCCCCAAAAAACGGTGCGTGGGCGTCTCGCCCCAAAAAACGGTGCGCGGGCGTCTCGCCGGCGTCTCGCCCGCAATGCGTTACTTGACTCCAAGCGGACGAGACGTCCGCGAACCAACTAAATGATCAACATGCAATCGCCGTAGCTATAAAATCGGTACTGCTGCTGAATCGCTGTTCGATAAGCTTCCATCACTAAATCTCGACCGGCAAACGCGCAGACCAAGGCCATCAAGGTGCTCTTGGGCAAGTGAAAATTGGTCAATAGTGCGTCCACTCCTCGGAATTGATACGGTGGCCGGATGAAGATATTCGTCTCTCCGCTCCACGCAGCGTACTTTTCGCCGCTTATCTGAGCTGCCGATTCCAGGACGCGAGTTGAAGTTGTTCCAACTGAAATGACTCGCCCACGCTCATTGCGACAGACGTTCAGCTTTTCAGCCGAGCCTTCGGGCAGCTCGCCCCACTCAAAGTGCATCTCATGCTCACTCAGCCGATCTGCGGCAATCGGTCGGAAGGTCCCCAGGCCGACATGCAACGTTACGGCTGCGGTGTACACGCCTTTCTGTTGCAAGTGACGAATGAGGTCTCGTGTGAAGTGCAATCCCGCAGTTGGGGCCGCCACAGAGCCTGGAGTCTTCGCATACACAGTCTGATAGTTTTCGATATCGCGATCGACCATTTGACCATCGCGAATGTAGGGTGGCAGAGGCACGCGACCGTACTTCTCAAGCACTTCCCAAAGCCCCGCACTTGTATCCAAGGGGCGAACTGCAATGTGTCCGCCTTCCAATTTGGAAAGGACTGTCAAAGCTGGAAAGTCACGACCATCGCGATCTTGTAAAGTGATCGTTTCTCCCACTTGGATATGTCCGCGAGTTTTGCTCAGGATCTCCCAAACGCCGTCTTGGCCTTGCCTGAGAAACAAGCCTTCCCAACGCCCGCCCGTTGCGGTGCGCGAGCCAACCAATCTGGCTGGAATCACTTTTGAATTGTTGAGCACCAGAGCGTCACCGGGCTCGATCAAGTCTGGCAAGTCGCGAACGTGGTGGTGAGCGATCGTGCCCAGCTTGCGATTAATCAACATCAATCGCGCGTCAATGCGATGCTCAACCGGATGCTGCGCGATCAATTCTCGCGGCAAATGGAAATCATAGGACGCGACTAGGTCCAAATCGACTTCTGTGCTATCCACTGCAAAACTCCGTTAATTCAAAGTCATCAACTACTACGCCGCAGCGTTTCTTCTTATCATCAAACCATGCAAACCGTCTTAGGCTGACACAGTTTACTAGCCGCAAGTTATCAAGGATACTTCTGTCGAGTAAAATGCACAGATCCCAAGCACTCTATCTGTGATCCCCGCCTTTGTTCCAAGAATCCAACTTAGTTGTACTGTTTAGCTGTACTGTGCGAATTGCCCTGACGATAACCGAACTTGACCCAGGCGGTGCCGAAAAATGCTTGGTGCAGCTAGCCATCTACTTGGCCGGACGAGGTCACGAAGTTGAAGTCATCGCTTTGGGGCCAACCCCCAATAACTCTCTAGGTTCGTCTCCCAACCGCAGTCTGTTGACGGACCAGCTTACGGAAGCTGGCGTACCGTGGAAGTCGGGCAATGCAGCAGGAGTTCTAAGTCTACCGCGCGTTGTACGATGGCTTAGAACCGAGTTACAGCGGATTCAGCCGGACATCGTTCAATCCATGCTTTTCCACGCCAATGTAGTGACCGCTTTAGCAAATCGCAAGTTAGCGATTCCACATTTTGGTGGCGCGCGAGTTGGCGAGCCAAGTCACCCGCGCCGATGGGCTGAGCACTGGGCGGCTGGGAGAATGCAAAAGATGATTTGCGTTAGTCAGGAAGTAGCCAACCAATGTGCAAGTTCTATACCTAGGGAAAAGCTGGTGGTAATCCCCAATGGAATTCCAGCAGCAGGCTTCTCAGATTCGGCTCTACAGCGACCCGCAGAATTGAGACAGATTCTTCCGAGCGAGCAGACTCCCTACTTCATTTTTGTGGGACGGCTAAGCGAACAGAAGGGCATTTTGCCGTTGATGAAAAACGTGGACCGATTGCTGGACGAAGTGCCTGATCACCACATGATCCTCTTGGGTGATGGTCCATTACGAACCGAGATTCAGAATGCGTTGAACAAATCTCGCAATGCCAGCCGCGTCCATCTACTAGGCTGGCGGCCTCAAGCAATTCCATGGATCGCGCACAGTCGCGCATTGCTACTGCCCAGCCGCTACGAAGGTATGCCCAACGTCGTTCTGGAAGCGATGAGCGTCGGCAGGCCCGTGGTCGTCTTCGCCGTCGAGGGTGTTGCAGAGTTGCTAGGAGAACACTCAGAGCAGATCGTTCATGGTGATCTCACGCAGTACATCGAGCGAGTTCACCAGTTTGCGAACTCGGACAAAACCGAATCGCTGGGAGTCGAAAATCGAAAGCGGGCCGAAGCCTTATTTCGCTTAGAAGACCAACATGCCAAGTACGAACAACTCTATTTGGACTGCCTTCAGTCTAGTAAGACTGTCAA
>CAYWNG010000260.1:0-8544 GCA_964458685.1 uncultured Pirellulaceae bacterium | reverse complement strand
CCTTGGAACTGCCCTACGACTGCTTCGCCGAAGACTGAGTCCTTAGGCAAGTTCTTGGGATCGACTACGAAGCTATCAGCAACCTCTGAAGACAACCAGTTGAACTGACCTGCAACTGAATTGCCGAATGCATCACCCTTAGGCAAGTTCTTTGGATCGATAGTGTAGCGATCCGAAATCTCGGATGACCCTTGGAATTGTCCTACGACTGCTTCGACGAAGACTGAGTCCTTAGGTAGATTCTTGGGATCGACTACGAAGCTATCAGCAACCTCTGAAGTCAACCAGTTGAACTGACCTGCAACTGAATTGCCGAATGCATCACCCTTAGGCAAGTTCTTTGGATCGATAGTGTAGCGATCCGAAATCTCGGATGACCCTTGGAATTGTCCTACGACTGCACTACCGGAAACGGAGCTTCGCAGCCATGAGTCCAGATTCGCCATGCCTGCCCCACTTGAAGCACTCTGGCGTTGAACAGTAGTGGCACCAAAGGAGTTGCCTTTGGGAAGGTTGCTCAAGTCGATTGTATAGACTTCTGAGACTTCGGCTGAGCCGCCCCAAAAATCGCCAAATCCAAAGCTGCTGGCTCCCATCACGGACGGCATAAAGTCGCCAGCCATGAGCTTTCGATGCTCAAGCTGTTCGACCAGAATTTTTCGCGCGGCGCACCGACGCGATTTCTGGTCCTTTTTTTTGCGTTCTGACATTTTCTACCTCTTAAGGAGTGTTCGGCCCAACAATGCGCCGAGCCTTCTGAGGTAGAAGAGTGAGAAACCTAGTCGCTGTTTCTCGATTTAACAAAGCCTAACCATTTCTCCATACTACACCCGCAATTTGAGTGTGAGCACTACTCAGCTCAGTGAGTTTTGAGCCTCAAGAAAGCTGGCAATTCGAAGAGGTTTCGGTGAAAAAATTATTGACTTTTGCTAGGTCAAGATTAAAGATCATCAACCGGTCGCTTGAACTGCAAGATGCACTTTTCCCAGTAGTTTCGTAAAGTCTTGGGTAGTCGAAATCGTGATTGGACCACGAACAAAACGAATCCAGCCGCTACAAGCCCCATGGACCGATTGGGAGAGGCGAAGTCGAGCTGTTGCGAGTTCGAAGGGGCACCGTCATCACCCTTTGCAATGCCCTTTTCGCTGCCCTCTTCATTGTCAGTTTCGTTACGAACGACTGTATTCAGGGATTCGCAAATAAGGGCGGTCTGAACGATGAAGTGCTGGTTCGTGGCAAAGCCACGGTTATTGCTAGTCGTTCCATGTACAGGCTCGTTTCCGATGGGCAGCATACCTACCGGCAACATCGCCAAAACAGCGTTCGTTGATTTAGAAGCAGTGTTTCCAGGAGCAGCCACGACCACTTTGGAGGTGGCGCGACGTCGCCAGATTTGACCGGTTTCATCAGTGGACTTGTCAACAGGCAATTGGTCATGCAACTCAAGCTCGATCGAAGGCTGACTGCTTAATGTGTTCTCAGTGTGGTATATGTCTTGGTATATGTCTTGGGAGTATTGGGAAAGGCTGATACGACTATCAACATGGCCCGATACTTCACGCGACTGTAAGTCCTGAGACGATACATGGAACTTCAAGCTTGAAAGTTCGTTGACGACCTGATAGGGCGAACTTAAACCGTATCCAAGGTTATCGCTAGACGGAGATTGCGACAGCCTGGAAGGACTCTCCTTCATTGTGAAATTCAGGGAGTTAACATCCTCAGCAACAGTAGGTATCGCTTCGCCACCGAAAGGCCATGCATCTACAATTGAGCCATGACGAAGAAGGTATGGAAGAGAAGTGGTTGAGGCAATCCAAGGCTCGGAAGAAAGGCCCAAGGAAACAGATTGATCTTGAAATGGAACAGCAACTGCGATCAATTCTGAATCGTCAAATTCAGATGCCTGCTGGGAGGTTGAGCCGATTACTTGATCGACATCAAGAAGCAAACTATCAGGGAAATTCATGCTTGCAGTCAGCGCATCAAGGATTGAAGGCCCCTCAACGGCATACGGCAAGGCATCATTTCCGTATAGCCATATTTCGTCCGTAAGACTATCTAGGCTAGAGCCTCGGTTTTCCGTGAAAGCGTCCCCCAAGTACTCGATCACTTGTGGAGTCAGGCTGTCGATGGGCAGCGGCGAATGGGATGCCGCGAAGCTGATTTCTGGAACAGAATTAAGTCCATTGGCAGAATTAAGTTTGCTGGCGGAATTGAGTTCGTAAATCGCATTAAGTTCTGGGGCCGCAGTAGCTCCGAACTCATAAACCGGCCACTCACTTACCGACTCGCTGAATGCTAGGAGTTCAGATCCAACACCGGAAAAAAAGTTAGATTCCCAAGCTGAATAGTCCACGGCGAACTGCAATCGCGATTCTAGTGGCTCAATGCGGAGGAATCGTGATTTCTTCAATCGGCGGTTTCTTTTGCGACTTCGGTTACCCATAGCCGTTACCTAATTGTTGCGTAAGTTGAGTTCGATACGATCACGCGATTTTGCGACGCCATCATTTCCAGAATCTAAAGCGAGAGCGCGATCTATGTGTACCTTGGCACAGCGTAGCGCCTCATTGGCGTCAGAGTAGCGGCTCATCTTGCGTAATAACAAGCCAAGGTTGTTTTGTATATTGGCGGCTCGTTGTGCCGCCAGAGCATTCTGCGTGTCAGCCTCGGTTTCAGCTTTGGCGATCGCATAGGCCTTTTCGAAAGCGTGCAGAGCGGTCGTTTGTAGTTTGTCGTCGGCGTCTTCAGTTGCCGCAATGGCCATCCCCAAGTTGTTTAAAGCGACAGCTAGATCCCAGCGAAACTCGATCGACCCGGGCCATGATTCAAGTTGAGCCATATGAATATCGACCACCGATCTGAGGCCATCGATGGCCGCACGTGGCCCTTGGTGCTTCCATTGTAAAGTGGCAAGGGTCGCAAGGGCCTTTGCGCGTAACTGAGCGGTTTGCACCTCTGACAAACTAGAAGGAAGTTGCTCTGCGAAGAGAGCGCATTGTCGAGCAACTTCTAATGCCGTTTGAATTTGACCGACTTTGTCGAGTGATTGACTTAGATTGAGCATGGAAACGCACAGAGATCTCGCATTTGCATCGCTTGAGTTGTCTGGGCCCGTTCGACGCAGCAGTTCCACTGCGTCGCTGGCAAAGCGAATCGATTCATCCAATCGCTCGAGGGACGCCAAGATGAATGCTCGATTGTTCTTTAGCAGTGCCTGCCCGGTCTTGGATAGGTGTGGATCATCGCTTGACATCCGATCCAGAATGGAAAGGCCCAATGAGGGATTGGTGGCTTCTCCCTGAAATCTCCCCATGTACCGCATTGCCCAATCGCTTAACATTTCCGCTCGTATCGTAGCAAGTTCAGGATGCGTGCTGGCGAGTTCGGCTAGTTGTGCATCGGCATCTTCGTAAAGTTTAGTGGCTTCCGCGAGCGTCTCTAATCCTGCTGTGGCCTGAGCCGTTTTCCATTTCGCCTCGGCAACCGCTTGTGTTAATCTAGCGTCGTCTTTCGATTCGTTGAGGAAATCGGCATAGTAGCTTAACGAACTACGCAGTAGGTCTCGACGCAATTCGGTTGCCTCTGGGACTAGCTCGAGCTTCTCCGCGAACTGAATTCCTAACTGATCGACTGCCTTTCGGGCATTTTGGAAATTCTTTTCGCGGGCTTCGAGTGCTTTCTGCAAGGCAACCTGCTGAGACTTTTGTGCGATGTTGAATGCCAGTGCGACAACGAACAGTGTTGCCAAGGCTACCACTGCCGTCAAAACCACTCCGGTATTACGACGAGCCCAACCCGTCATCAGTTCCACGACAGACTGATCAACTGCCGAAATAGGTCGTCCGTTTAGAAAGTTGCGAAGATCGTCGGCTAACTCGCTGGCCGCTTGATATCGATCGCGTGGGTCCGCACGCATTGCCTTGAGCGTGATCGTCTGTAGCGAGCGTGGAATTGTGGGATCGATGCTACGAGGCTGAGTCAGAACCCCCTCTTCCTTTTCTCGAATTACATCCGCTAAGGACTCACTTGCAAACGGAGGTTGATGGGTCAGCAGCTCGTAAAGGGTAGCGCCTAAGCAGTAGATGTCGCTGCGCTGATCCACCAAGCCGCGTTTGCCAGTCGCTTGTTCTGGACTCATGTAGCGGATGGTTCCAATTACTTCGCCCGATCGAGTCAATCCAAGATCTGCCATATCGACTGCTAAGCCGAAGTCGGTCACCTTGACTCGGCCTTGACTGTCGACAATCAAGTTCGACGGTTTAATGTCGCGATGAATCACACCAGCCAAATGTGCGGCATGAATGGCATCGGCGGCTTCTGACACAATTCGCGCGATGTGACGGTAACGCTCGGGACCGTGAACGAGCGACGCCGAGCGGCTCGATTGGCTTGACTCTTGGCTGATGCTATCAGATGCCTTCGGTTCGGTGGCCTTCGGTTCAGAGGCCTTCGGTTCGGAGGCCTTCGGTTGCCCAGAATCGACATCGCGAATATGCCGGTCGAGCGAACGCCCTTCCACAAGCGTCATCGCATAAAAGCAAATGTCTTTGTGTCGACCGAAGCCATAAACAGATACGATGCCAGGATGCTCAAGAGCCCCAGCAATTTTTGCTTCGCGCCAAAAGCGGTGTGTTCGCTGTTCGTCAACCAAGGTTCCATAAGGCAAGACTTTGATGGCGACCCAGCGCTGCAGCGACTTCTGAAAAGCCCTGTAGACGATGCCCATAGATCCACGCCCAAGCTCGCAATCTATCTCAAAATCGTCATACGCTAGGCCCGTAGTTGATGCCGCACTTAAGTTCCCCCTTGCCGCCGAGTTTGTGGCCGACTCGTCGTGTAGCCAATCAATCTGATCCAAGTACGCACTTAATTGCTCGTGTATCGGCGCATACTTCTTGAGGAACTCATCACGATTGGGCTCGCATCCCTCCTCGACGGCAATAACGTATTCGTCGACAGCCTCGGCAAGCATGATTTGCAGTTGCTCAGGCAGACACTCGAAATCTAGAGCCGTGTTGGAAAAGACGCTCGATATGCCTTCCGATTTCATGACTCCACCTCGGACTCATGCATCTCTCGAAGCATCCGAATAGCTCGCAACCATACTAGCCTTGTTGCACCCGAAGTTTTGCCTAAGCGTGTCGCAATTTCGTTGAATTGAATCCCCTCAAGGTTCCTCCATTGAATTACTTGTCGGTATTCCTCAGGAAGGTTTTCCAGAAGGCGATTGATCATTTGCGTATCTTCGCCGATGGAGACAATTTTGCTGGGAGTTTCTTCCCGGCCACGCAAGCCTTTGGTGACTTCCATGATGGAAGAGCCGACTACCACTGGTGCTTGTTGCTCTCTCGCGATATCTCGTTTGGATGATTTCAAATGCAATGCAACTGCGGCGGAAATCTTGCGAAGCAGAATTGTTCGAAGCCAGACAGAGAATTGCGGCGCATCAACTCCACGGAACGATGAAAAATCTCGCCAAGCAGCTAGAAGTGTTTCCTGAACGAGATCCGAGGGACTGACACGTCCGCCAAGTTTACAGCCCAACCGCTGGCTAGCTAAGTTGCGCAGATATTCCCCGTAGGCGGCTAGAAGTTCCTCAATAGCCGTGCCGGAGCCTTCCCGCGCCTGCGTAAGGAGCTGATTGACAAGGGTTATTGGAGGTTGCATACGCATTCCACAGGAAATCATTGAAGTCTTCCAGTTCACACCGGCCGCGCTATTGCCAGCGATCTGGGAGTTTCTCAACTAAGGGAAACATATGTCGATACTTCCCTTAGTGCTGATTTGATGTCCGATTGTTTCTCCGCTTTTCGAAAATAGCGGGAATTTCCTTTCGGGGCCTGTGAAAATCCTCGTAAAATCCGGCAAAACCTGGAGAAAATGATCCCGCAAACAACACAGAAGCGGAGGCTCTTCATCCACCCGTGTTAGCTTCCCGCACCACCTGCCTGGACTGTCTGCCCGATAGTCCTGGCAAGGGGGTGCGGGTGGGCATTCGCTACATGCGAGAAGCAGAGCACTATTCCCTCAGCTATTTTTCAAAACTTGCAAATACTTTCCAAAACATCAGTCCTCCACTACTTCTTGGGTTGCTTCGATTGCTGCTCCATGCTCTTGAGTAGCTCACGTTGTAGTTTTTCGTTTTTCTCCTTGGCCTCGTCGGCAGAGAGAGGAGGCTTATCCGGAACTAGTGGTTCAGGCCTGCCCTCACCGCAGCCAACAATCGTCGCCGTGATGAAAGCGACTAGGAGGATTGGCCTGAAGGATAACTTGCTCAAGGAGTTCATTTCAATTTGCCTTACAACGGAAGAGATTCGGTAATCGAGTTGTTGGTTTAGACGATGATGCGCTCGTCAACGCCGAGCGCATCAACCGCAGCGATACTGTCGTCACTGATCAGCGTTGGCGATGTCACCGTTTCTAATCGTTGCTAGAGCGATAAGGCTTGCTGAATCGATCGTAGGGCTTAGGCCTCGCACTGAACCATCAGAAAGCACGAACTGAACCACACCACCTGCGTGCGATGAACTGAATTGATTGGAGAATCGCTTGTCACCTGCAAACGGGTCTATAAATTGACGCAAAAATGGTGAAGGATTCACAAGCTGAAATGTACTATCGTAAGCCAAGTCGACGTAAAGGCTTCGTGAATGGAGATAGCTAAACGATCGCGTTCTTTTGGAGCCAATTTGCTGACCCACGGACTCGCCCCACATGAGACTATTGGATAGGCCGTCTGTTATATCTCGCCAACGTTTTGCATCCGAGAATCCGTTCTTCGGCCCCAAGTCCATTGCGGTAAGAAAGCTAATCAATGAAGGGATACTGTTGGAGGCTGTCGCTGCCCCCGCGCTTGGAAGGTAATCAACTCGAAGCGCACCGCGAGTTTTCGGGAAAGGCAATCCTAGATCGAACGGAAAGGTCGCCAAGCTCCAGCATTGCTCCGGGTCTTGCATGGACGGACAGGTTGCCGTGGCTAAAGCGGGAAGTGAAGAAGTGTCGAGGAGATCGACAAGGGGAATTCCTTGCGTGCGAGCCACAGTGTCGATCTGCTGCACCAAGTTCTCCTGTTCGAATTGCCCCATTAGATTTGGATATGGCGAGAAAGATAACGAACTTTGTCCAATAAAGTCTAAGTTAGGCAGCGTCTTCCGCCCGCTCTCAAAGTTGTGAATAGCAAGCCCGATCTGCTTGAGATTGTTCTGACACGACATTCGTCTAGCAGCCTCTCGAGCCGCTTGAACTGCTGGCAAAAGCAGTCCTACCAAGATTCCGATGATCGCAATCACGACCAACAGCTCAACCAGCGTAAAGCCCCGTTGAAACCTCATATCAAATCTCCGATTCCAGCGAAAACGCTGGGCAAAAGTGACGAAAGGGTCGCATGCTTACGACCCCAGAAAAGTTAAGATTAATTCCCGACGCCTGCGGGCAAGCTTTCTTTTGCATGCTCGCGAACGTCTTCCAATGATAGCGCTGAGTCGTAAACTGTCAGTGCACTCAGATAGCCGCTGAAGTGTTCGACTCCAGGTTCCGAGGCTCCGATGAAAATGCTGCGACCTTCGTGCATTAACAACATCTTGGCGGACTGGTTGCTCAGTTCCCCATCAACGTAAACACGTTCCAAGATTCCATCGAACACAACCGCGATATGGTGCCACTGGTTGGCCGATGGAGGACCTTTGCGGAAACCCATATCAGCGAATCCCCAGTGCCCAACGGCTCCCCATACCGGATGCGAGCCATAGCCGACTTGGCCGGTCATGCCATCGGGGCCACCGCGACCGCACCAACTAATGATCGCTTCAGCTTCAGCGATTTGAGGGTTCAGCACGACTGCTTCAACGGTGTAGCTGCTATTGCCAGACCACTGAGCAGGAGTAGGAAAGGAAGCCTTCAGAACCTCTTTGCCTTTGAATTCAATCGCCTTTCGTCCTGCAATCTCTGCAACGATCGGAGGTTGACCTAAAGCTGCAAATTGTCCCGCTAAACTACCTTGATTTTTGACCTGTTTGACCTGGTCGCCAACGTCTAATTCAGATGCGTTGATTTGGATCAATGCATCAGGCTTTGCATCGTAACGGGTCGTAAAAGCCTGTCTGTTCAGGCTGGTAGCTTGGCTACCAACAAAGTTGTTGAAGCCTTCGGTGGCCAGAGCTTCAAGCGGGTCAACTCGATCCTCTGCGAAGACTTTGATGTTCCACACGGCACCGAAAATTCCAGGTTTCTCAACTCCGGTTATCGTCAATCGTACGAAGCGGGCGGACAGAGCGTTGCTGTCGGCCGTAGACTTGCTATCGGCAGTGGGGCGATCGATCATCGGGCTACCCCAGCGCTCGTTGGCTCGCCTATCGGCAAAGATGTTCCAGCGCTGACCATCGACAGATGTTTCCAGCAGATACTGGTAGTACCAAGTGGCATACTCGAATTGCGTGGCGATACGACGAACCGTTTGCAGACTGCCTAAATCGATCGTAAGCGTATGGCCCATTTTGTTGTCCGCAGGTCGCCACAACGTAGCGTTGTTGTCGTCAACCG
>CAYWNG010000259.1:0-8559 GCA_964458685.1 uncultured Pirellulaceae bacterium | reverse complement strand
TCTGATCCCAGGCCTTGTAGCTGAACGTCGCAGTCTCGCCGTTTTGTCCGTTCGGGATGTAACGTACTTGAGTCGACGAAGTGATCAACAATGCGTTGGTTGAACTAACTGCCCCGAAATTGTTCCAGGTTGTACCATCGGTCGAATACTGCCAAGTGCCGTTACCCGTTGTTGCCGTGATAGCCAATCCGTTGACTGCGCCAGTATCCACATCCGCCCAACTTGCACCCGTCAAAATCGCTGAGGCCAATGTTCCAGACGAGGTCGTATCTTCATTGGTCGTAGCTAGTGTATGCGTATAGCCATTAGTGATCGTCGGAGCATCATTCACTGCGGTTACGGAAACCGAAGCAATTTCAGTAGCCGAGCTGAAGGCCGAGGTGCCACCGGCTACGGATGTATTCACCTTGGTGCCCACGGCTCCACTGGTCTGGTCCCAGGCTCGGAATGTAATGTCACCTGAGGTTGCATTTTGACCATTTGGAACAAACCGAATCAGGTCAGTACTTCGCAGCAGAAGGGCTGATGAGTTCGATACTGCGCCTACGCTTGTCCAATTGGTACCACCATTGGTCGAATACTCCCACGAGCCATTGCCATTGGTTGTCGCAGTGATGGCAATGCCTTCGACGGCGCCGGCATCTTGATCGGTAATGCGATCACCGCCGGCCGAAGCGATGATCGACGCCACGGTCTGCCCGCTATTGGTGGTTTGATCTTCCGTGATCGATGTTAGCGTCATGTTACCCGTGTCATCCAGAACCGGAGCTTCATTGACATCGCTAACGTTTATGACGATAGACTGTTCCCTGAAAAGTCCGCCTGCATCGGTGGCTCGCAGCACAAGAGTGTACGTCGGTGTTACCTCAAAGTTAAGAACACTCGAATTGGCGACGGTCAATTGGCCGTTGCTCGGATTGATCGAGAAGGCACCGCCGGTGTTTCCTGATTGAATTGAATAGGTGAGCGAATCTCCAGAGTCGACATCCGTTGCAGAGGCACTGTAGACAGCCGTGCCGTTCGCGCTGTTTTCTGCGATCGATCTGGTGACAGGCCCTGTTGAGGCGAGGGTTGCGACTTCGCTGGCCGAGAGTGCTCGATCGAATATGGCGATATTGTCCATAGCCCCTCGGAATTGTCGGTCACCTGACCAATTTGACGCTCCGATGTAGTTTTTCGTCCAACCCGCGAAGTTGATCGCTGAAGTCGCGGTATAACTGCCCACGTTGGTGCCATTCACATAGACCGTCACCAAATTCGAAGAATTGACGGTGACCGCGACGTGCATCCAGTTCCCCGCGGTGATGGCATTGGAAATCGCAATCGCTCCGCTGGATGCCCCACCGGCTGTCCAGGATTCGACAAGCAGATTGTTCGTTGTGAACTGACGTCCAAGCAATAGATTGCTATTTCCCGGATTTGCGCCGAAGTCAAAAATGCGTTCCCATCCACCTGTGGTAGATAGCGTATCGAAACGAACCCAACTACTAAAGCTGAAAGCGTTGCTAGCTGCCACATTCGGTATGTTGGAAATGGCGACGGGCCGTGTGTTGCTATCGGCGTCATTGCCGAATAAAAGCCCAGTGGAACCCGCAAAACGCCCTGCTGAGGTACTGTAGGTGATGCCACTGCCCACGGTCATCGTTGCCCCGCCGGCAACGCTGGAAGGAGCATTTCCGCTGCCATTTTCAAAGTCGTATGCGGCAACGGCTCCACCAACTAAGTTAAGCGTAGGCGTATCATTAGCGCCTTGAATCGTTATGGTTATTTGTGTCGTGCTGGTCGCTCCTGCAGCGTCGCGCATCGTGTAGGTAAACACATCTTGCAGCGTATTCCCGCTGGTTCGCAGAGCCTGAATGGCAGCATTACTGTTGTCGACCGTGTAAGTGTAGGAGCCATTCGCCGCGATATTGATGGATCCATACGTGCCAACGACGGCACTGCCAACATTGGTGGTAGCCGAGCCAACGACACCTGCTGCTACGCCGCTAAC
Organism: uncultured Pirellulaceae bacterium; assembly: GCA_964458685.1. Lineage (GTDB taxonomy): Bacteria > Planctomycetota > Planctomycetia > Pirellulales > Pirellulaceae > Aureliella. The sequence continues at coordinate 6,566 of CAYWNG010000259.1, read as the reverse complement.
CGTCTTCGTATCTCCGATATCAGGATCCGTGTCGTTAGTCAGCACGTTGCCTGTCGGGTTCGTGCCTGACGTACCGTTGGACGCACCGCCAGCTTCGATGGCGGTAACGCTGTCTGCCACCGCCGTCGGTGCAATGTTGGCCACCTCCTGATTGGACACGCTTATAAACGTTCCCGGAGTATTTTGATTACGGTATTGCGTCTGAATCCACGCAGCACTTTGTGTAACGTTCTCAATCTTGATCTCGTCAAGTGTGCCATTGAACCAGTCATTAAAAGAGCTGGTACCCATTGTTAAAGCGGTGGTCGTGACATCTAGAGAGAAAGTCGTTGTTCCGCTGAAGATCTGATTACCATTGAGGTACATCAAAATGGAATTCGTAGCGTCATTGAATGTGAAAGCAAAATTGTACCAGGTGTTGGTGACCAATCCCGCCGAAGTCGAATTAAATATTTGCACCGAGCCGCCAGAAGTGAACATGAACACGAGTTCACTATTTAACGTGCCAACATAATAGTTCATTGCGGTGTTCGCTGTCCCCTTAGTCGCGAAAGCCTTGTAAGACGCCAGGCTGGTGCTATTGAACCAACCGGAAACGGTGAGATTTCCTGTCACATCCAGACTGTTCGAATCGGCAACGTTGATTCTGCTATTGGCTCCATTGAAAGTCTGCGCACCGGCTATCTTCCCGCTGGAGGTGGCCGATACGTTAGTTCCTGTTCCCGTATTGGCGTTGGCAGTGCTGTCAGCGGTATCCGACAGATGATAGACCGCGCGAGTGTTACTATTCCAGGTGGCTGCATTGCTCCACTGATCCGCGGCACCTGCATTGCCATAGTACAAATACAGCGACGTGTTTGCGCTGAAAGATAAAGTCGGTACTTGGACCCAGGCGGTCAAAGTACCAGTTGTCGAGTTGTAGCTCTCGATTTGATGATTCAGCTTAGTGGTTCCATCGGCCGAAGTAAAAACGAAATCCCCGCCGTCGGTTTGGCCAACATTTCCGCCACTTGCGGTTGCTCTCAGACTCGCATTGGTGACCGTCACGAGTACCGTGAAGTTAGACAGGTTGCTCGTTCCCGAGACCATCGAATTGCTAATGGTAACTGTCTGTCGATAATTCCAACTCGCGTTGTACCAAGCAAGAGTAACATCTGCCGAATCAAGCTTTTCTTCATTAAAGACCGCCGATAAAGAATCTGCAAATTGAGCGACCGCATCGATTGAGTGTGCTTCAAGTATCCAGTCCCCCCCCACGCCAGTTATGTTGGACGATGCGTAGACATCAGCCTGCGTCATCAACGCTAGTTTGTTGAGCAGTGCCTGCCCGAGCCCATCAGAAACAACATCGCACCCATAGATGTAGATCTGCGCATTCTCACTGAAATGGGCTGCCAAATCACTGAATAGGTCCGAAAACCTTCCCAGACTTACATCTGTGATCCAGTCGCTACCCAATTGAAATCCCCCAGCCGCTCCGTGCGAGAGGATGGAAACGCTGTTGACGAGTGCATCGTTCGTGTCAAGCCATGTGTTAACGCGGGCCAAGACATCGGACGCACTCTCAACGCTGCTGTCATAGACAAAAACCTGCGTTCCCGCGCGGATAGCCAATTGAATAGCATCGCTATCCGTTAACTGAGAATCCATCAATACTAGATTGATAGTATCCGTATAAGTTGTATTACTGTCATGGAGCATTGTGGGGTCAGTTTCCACAGGCTCTGTATTTTCAGGTTCAAATCGAGCCTCTGAAAGTGATCGCTCGGAAAGTCCATCTTGCAGTAGTTCCAAGTTAGATAACGAATCATCGGCGATCGCACCTCTAGATCGCATGACGTCGTATGAAATCGAATCAGAATTAGTATAGGTTGATTCAGATACCTGTGGTGTTAGGTCTCCGCCGAGCCAAGTTTCGGTGCTTTGCACGGCCGATGGTTCATTCGAAGTGGACGAAAAACTGTCGGTCGCTTCTAACCGAGTGCTGTATCCGCTGGTGTTGGCTGTTGGGCCGCCGTTCTCCGTGTCAACCATCTGCGGCGTCTTGAAGGGTGAGTCATTACCGCCGAGATCATTCGCCATACTGGAGTTGCTGTAAATGCTATTGCCGAGAAACGCATTCCCGAAACCCGAGCTGGCAACCTCGATACCATCATCTCCACTATTGGCCAGGATGTTTCCATCATTTGCCACCGTTCCACCAATGATGTTGTTACTGCCGTCGATGGTGATCGCGTCCCAGCCGTTGCCCAAGCTGGTCGTTCCGTCGATTTCAATACCGATGTAGTTTCCGTGAACCGTGTTGTTGTTCCCGGAGATCCACAACCCGGATTGATTATTGCCAAAAATGACGTTCCGGTCGGCTGCTGTTGTTCCACCAATCATATCATGGTTTGGACCCGCCAACAGGTTGATTCCTAAAGAGACTGTGTTCGTTGCTATGGCGTTGCCACTTGAACTTGTTCCGATGTAGTTCCCGGCAATCGTATGAGAACCAGAACCGTTGAGTGTTATTCCGTTCGTAACCCCTTGGATAACGAAGCTCTGGGGCGTGCTTCCATCCGCGCCAGTACCTAACAAAAATCCATTCGTGACCGAACCCGCTCCATCGGTCAACACAATCAATGGGTTTCCAGCAAAATCAGACTCAGTGGTTGCATTGATAGTGACCTGACCGGTTATCGTCGGCAACGCAGTTGTAACCGTGATCGTATGTGCGCCAGCTCCAGCAATATTAAAGGTGTTCGTATCGGCCCCAACTGATGCGTTAGCATCAAGAATCGCTTGATGCAATGATCCAGCTCCGCTGTCGGCTGTTGTGGTCACCGTAAAGCTCTCAAGCAATCCATTCCACTGCTCTTGCAAGGCTGCGCTAACCACGACTTGCGTTTGAACATCGCCGAGATCATACTCGAACAGCCAGTCGCCACCCAAATCCGCATTACCAACCACATCGTCGCTGGCTGCGCTATCTGTACTCGTCCAATTTGCAATCGACTCGAGAATCGACCGATCATCTTCACTCGATGCTAAATCGCATCCGTAGAACAAAACATCTGTATCTGCGTCTAGAACCGTCGCCCATTCTCTGAAGTCAAGCTCGTGCTGCAGTACAGCATCTTTGTCATACCACGTGTCCCCAAGCATAATGGCTCGATCGGCACCGTGGGAGATTACGTGAATGGCATCTACCTTGCCCTCGAAGTGACTGAGAAACTGGTTGATCTGCTCCAAGCCATCCTTCGTGGAATCAATCAGCGCAACCTCCAACCTCGCAACCGCGATGCTCTGCTGCTTTAGATCGTCCAGTATCTGTTGGTAGTCCTCCACTCCCGCGTCTACGAATACGATCTCAGTTCGTGTGGCCTCGGGAGTCGGGATTGCGTCCGACTGCAAGTCGGAAAGGGCCGAGTCGACCAAGACGTGTGGATTCGAGCTTTCTGTAGTCAATAAACTCGAATCACCAATTGAATCCTCAGCGCCTTCGAGACCTTGCGTAAGCAGACTATTGATCTGCTCCAACTGCATATCAAGTTCGCTCGGAAGGTCAGGCTGCGCGTCTGGCTGCGCGTCTGGCTGTAGATCAGCCCACTCGACCGGCATCACCGTTGCGCTGTAAAGTACTCGATCCTCAAGAGCGCAGGCATCCAGAGGAACGACCAGTTCAGTAGGAACATCATCGAACCACTGGCGCCAAATTTGGCTGAACTTCTCGATCGCTCGATTAAAGCGGTTAGTCAATTGCGGGGCCCCTGGCCGATGTGAAACTAGGATGAAACTCTTCAACCTGTCCGAGATCAGACATTAAAAGACTATCATTTACTTAATCGGTAGGGTTTAACACAGAAGTTCTAGTTTGTTTCAACTTGACAAGTCCTGGGGGCTTTGCGAGTTGCGCAGGATTTGCTGTTTGCAAGGGATAAACTAGCCGTGACCACGTTTCGCTCCATTTGCCTTTCAAAGGGTGGAGTCAATACGTACCCAAGCGCGCGTAGGTCAGGTCGCAAGTGTGGAAATGAAAAAACGCGAGCCTTTTTGGGCTCGCGTTTTTGGTTACATCGCTAGATGTGTAACAGATCGAATCGCCGATTGGCGGCTACTGTTCAGTCTGATCCTTGACCTTGTCGGTTTCAGCCGAAGTAGGTCGGATCAACTCAAAGTACTTGCGAATGGTCTGACGTTGCCCCAACGGAATCGACTCGCTTTCTAGAGCGGATTCGCTAAGAGCTTCGTACTTAGCGACTTGCTCCTTGTAGCTTCTGGCGGCTTCTTCTTGCTGTTCGTTGCCGGTTTCAGTCTCGACCTCGGAATCACCCTGAGTCGATTCTTGTCCCTTGAGCTTCACTTGCTCGCCAGTCTTGAGTTGAGCAGTCTTTTCGCCAGGTGACTTGTCTGCTGAGTTTGTTCCAGCTTTGTTTCCACCCGGCTTACTACCTTGGCCTTGACTGCGGCACTCGCCCTCACACTCCGACTTACACTCACCCAAGCACTGGCATTGTTTCTTGAGCAAGTCCGAGAGCTTCTTCTTGCTGGCTTGCTTGCGAGCTTCCCCAGCGAGACCTTTCGCGCCATCGCTGAACTTACCTCGATTGCCTTGGCTGATACCTTGAGCCATCTGTTCGGCTGACTTTTGGCAGGCACTCTTGGGCGAGCCGTCCTTGCTCTTGTTCTCTTGCTTCTTGGCTTCTTCAAGCTTCTCTACAATGGCCTTTTCTGTCTGACGATCCAGTTCAGGCATCTCAAGCTTCTCAAGTGCTTCAGCCGCCTTATCCATGTCACCCTTGGAAAGCGACTGGCCGGCTTGAGCCATCGAGCTTGAGAGTGTCAGCGCTTCTCCGATCTGTTGTAACTCAGCCATCGATTCCGAATCCTCAAGCTTCTGTTGCATTTGCATCAGAGCGGATTCCATTTCCGAGAGCTTTGCAAGCGCCTCTTTGGGATCGACGCCGGGCTCCTTCAATTGTTCGAGAACCTTCTTGAGATCCTTAACCAATTCTTCCAGCTCAGGATCAGGCTGCTCTTTTTGAATCTGCTCAAGCTCTTCAAGGTTGTCTTCAATCCGATCGGCTTGACGATCAACAACAGCATTGACTTCAAGCGGCTGAGACTCATTGATTGATTTGCTTGTCGGATAAAACGCCAGAACACCCGCCATCAACGTTGCAGCAATTGCCCAGTTCCAAGACTTTGGCGAACGGATCGGAACAACTTCGCTCGGAACAATTCGAGCGGCGTGTTGCTCGGCGTCTTCCAGTTGTAGGTTGTGAACTTCGGAGAGCTTTTCCTTTTTCGCGCGCTCCATGAATTGCAGAGCGGTTGCGAAACGATCTTTCAACTGACACTTTTGATCGATGGCTTCAGCCGCATGTCGAAGCGACTTAAAGCGTACCAGTGAGACGACGATGCCTAGCGCAGGCAGCGCTGCAATCGGTGCAAGAATCCATCGCCAATCGAGTGCTGCACCCGATGCAAGATTCACAGCAGCGACAGCCGATGCGGTCAAACTGCCAGCCAGTAAGCCTCGAGAAATACACTGCCACAACCACTGTTTCTGTTGTCGATTACGAACCAGTCGGACTTGGTTTTGTAGCTGAGCCATATTGCCTTCCATCCAATGAATTGCGATTATTGAGAATTGACAGTCTTGTGGCGAGCCTCAGAGTGGCTATTAAGCTACCAAATTCTCAACCGGATAGCCAGCTTTTTTGCCACTTCTTGGCCAACAAATCCTCCAACTTTGACGGCAGAAGCGAGCCCTGTGGAACAGCCGAATTTGTCTGAAAGCTGGTGTCGAGTGGGCGACTGACACTAGGGGGTCATAAGGGCTCGTTCCATGCCATTCAACCATTAATCTTTGCAACTTTACAGGTTTCCCGAATGAACTCTGCCGATTTTCGCTTACAAACTCGTTAACTTCGTTTGATTTCCGACGAGCTTCTGTTGATTTCGGAGCTTTGCGGATAGAAGATGAAAACTCTGGATATGGAGCTACCTTGTCAACAAGTTAACGGATCACACTTGCGATTGCAGTTAAAGGTGCCGTTTTCGGAGAGAGATCTTTGCGACGTAATCTTCGCTTTTCAATCGCGACCTTGCTCCTTTTGACTCTCGTGAGCGCGGTTTTGACTAAATGGTTGTTCCCGCCAAGAAATGCAGAAGGCGAAAGAGAATGGACTCGAATGGGAATCCTATCGCACGCAATTGCGTTAGTGGACGCTTCTTTTCCCGATGACAGATGGCACGTATGCGCAGTTGCATCTGGCAACGGACACTACTGCCACATTTCTAAAGGCAGCCACACTCTGAATTCGACAGGAGGAGCGTATTACTCAATAGGAATACAAATGCCTCACCCGCTCTCCGCGGGATGGACCACAGAGTTGCGATCGATTCCTGATCGTCCGAACGGTAACGTTCGAAAGCTTGCTCCAGGAGAAATTGTCGCCATGGAATACGGAAATCCGAACTCGTGGGATTTAGTCTGCGGTGGCGATGAGTCCTTGGGAACCTTAAAAATCGTAAACGTAAGTGAAACAAGCGCAACTATCAAAGTCACCGCCAACATA
>CAYWNG010000258.1:0-8567 GCA_964458685.1 uncultured Pirellulaceae bacterium | reverse complement strand
AAGACTATCAACAAGCTGTTGCGGCAGCGATTTGGCAAGGTGGAGACACCGATACGATTGCCGCGATGACGGGTGCTCTGGTTGGTGCGCATATCGGACCAAGCTTTGCGAAGGATTTGCCCATCGAACGGCTAGAAGAGGGCGAGCCGTTTGTAAAGCATGTTCGGGACCTGGCAAACCGCTTTACGGATTGAGCGCTGAGAAACAGCCGCAGTCGTGGCCCCAGCCGGATTCAACGAATTGATGATCGATTAAACCCGTCTGTCCACCACTAATTGGCCTTTGTTTACGGCCAAAGTAGTTGCTTTTGTGGCTGTAAATGAGACAATACGTGCTTGGTTTTGTGTAGAAGTCTACATTACTTTATAGGTGCTGCCATGAAAGATTACCTCAACGAAGAGTCCTCCAGCGACTCGTCTTTCACGAACAGCTTTGGCAGCGAGAAATCACCCATCGTCGAATTTTCTCCCACGGAAAAACCGAAGGACGACCGCACTGTCTCGGCCAATAGCGAAGCATCAGATACTCTAGCCTCGCTTTGCATCACTGGCTTTCGGATCGTGAAGCTTCTTGGACGAGGTGGAATGGGAGTCGTCTATGAAGCGATTGAAGAGGAGCTAAATCGCCGCGTCGCGTTGAAGGTCCTGCCAGCCTCGGCCCTGTTGGATTCGAGACAGATCGCTCGGTTCAAACATGAAGCGCGGGCAGTAGCACAACTTCATCACGAGAACATTGTTCCCATTTACAAAGTTGGCAGTGACCAAGGAATTCACTACTACACGATGCAGTTGATCGATGGGCAAAATCTGTCTCAGATCATCTCGAGCATCAAGAATCACGTCAAGAATGATCCTAAATCTAGTCGCGAGGATTCTAAACGACGCACGGCTGCCAAGTCAAAAGAGGATCGCAAGAAAGAAGATCGATCGCCGGGAATCGTTCCAGGCAGTTCTTCACGGCGTCGTTTTAGGATCGAGGAGCTAGCTTCTGCGCTGACCTCTCGGCGTGGAGGTAGCCATGATCTTTCCATGTATCAATCGATTGCCGAGTTTGGTGCTGAGATCGCGACTGCCCTTTCACACGCTCACGATCATGGTGTCATCCATCGCGATATCAAGCCTTCGAATATTTTGGTCGACGAGACTAGTAAGCCGTGGGTAGCGGATTTCGGATTGGCCATGGTTCGCGACAACTCCGTTGCGACCAAGCCGGGGGATATTGTTGGAACTTACCGCTACATGAGCCCCGAGCAGGCGACTGGTCGTAGGTTCCTTATCGACCATCGTACCGATATCTATTCACTTGGGGTAACGCTTTACGAACTTGTGACTCAGTCGGTGCCATTCCCAGGGACGCAGCCTCATGAACTGTTGCGGCAGGTCTCCTTCGATGAGCCCAAATCGGTGCGCAGCGCCAACCCTGCAATTCCTGAAGAGCTTCAAATTATCATTACCAAAGCGATCGCAAAGAACCCGCACGATCGCTATGAAACTGCGCATGACTTTGCCGATGATTTACGGCGGTTTGCAACGGGGCGGCCTATTCAGGCTAAGCGAGCTTCGGTGGTTAAGCAGTTGCGACGATGGATGGGCAGGCATCAAGGCTTCGTACTCGCAGCATCGTTGGTTTTGTTGATGACCTTCGTCACCTCCATCGCAGCTTCGGCCATGATTTGGAACGCTTATGAGTCCGAGCATCAGCAGCTTGTGATCGCCGAAGAGGCCTTAGATCGTTCTGAAGGTATGCGGCTGGCGGCTAAGTCGCAGCAGATGATTCCGAAGAATCCGAGTCTAGCGGTTTCCTTATCCGTTGAAAGTGCCAAAAGAGCCTCGGGACCAGAGATCAACTCTACGATGCTGGAAGCGCTGGCCGCTACATACGAACGCAAGACTCTCTATCCCAAGGATCTACAGGGCCGGTCTTTAGAACTCAGCCCAGATGGTCGGCTTGCGGTCGGGTTGTTGTCCACAAAGGACTCAACCTCGGGCTCCGCAGTCGTTCTTGACCTTCAAAGTAGTACTACGCAATTGACAATCGCGGGCCGCGAGCCATTTTCTCACGTCTTGTTCCATCCGTCGGGTAACACTGTACTGACTGCGTCCAGTAGCAATCCAAGTCGAGATGAGAATGGAGTTCTGAATTGGAAAGCCAGCGCTGCAACACTTTGGAGTGTTAACAAGAGTGATCAACAAATTTTGCTCAAAGACAGTGAACCTTTGCTTTTGCAACGAAGTTGCTTTTCACAGGATGGTAAAGCGATTGTCCTTCCATCAAGCGACCAAACCGTTTCTATCTATGACGGGACCACTGGAGAACGGACTTTGGTCTTCCAGTTGCATAAGGCACGGGTCATGCTTGCTGTAATCAGTGCCGATGGTCGCACAGCGGCTTCGCTAGATACCAGTGGTCAAGTTTGGTTCTGGAACGCCATCGATGGAACAGTAAAGGGCCAGTTAGACGTCAGGGAGATGGTCAAAAGTGTTCCCAAACTTCATCTGACTGCCAACGGAAGTCACTTAGTGTTTACAACGGACGATGGTTCGACTTGTTACAGTGTTTCTAACGATAAACCAAGCCGAGTCGCCAAGTGGCGCGAGCCACAGTTTGAACCGCATCCAGTGCTTCCACTTGGAGTTTGCTACTGGACAGCCACCGGCACTGTTCACCTTCGTAACCTTTCGACAGGGCAATCGCTATCGGAAATTCAATTGCCACATGCGCCGCAGTTAATTTCCTACACTCGAGATGGGAAACATTTGCTGGCTGCTGTCAATGAGAACGTGCACGTGATTGAACCGTTCTCTGGCACGGTTCAGGTTGTTCTTCGTGGGCATACAGGGCAGGTTCTGAAAGTAACTAGCGACAACGACTTTCAGACGATTGTGACTTCGGGAACAGATCGATCGCTGCGACTTTGGTCCGACCTTCCACTTTTGGCCCTTGGAGTGCTTCCACAGCCAGCACTCATGAGAATCCCTAACCGCGATCATTGGGTGACTACAGAAAACAGCATTTGTATCGCTACCGACCCCAGCACGGAAACGTCGGCGATAGAGATGGATTCTGCAAAGCTTCGGCAAATCGGCCCTGGTAAGCAACCGAAGTCCAACAAGAGATTCAACAGAATTGTTCTCTACCAAGATCACTCAGTTCGGATAGTTGATTCGATTTCGGCCCGGAAAGTACAGGAAGTCTCGTTTCCCAATTCTGCGATTGTAGAAGCCAGCTATTGTGGTGACAGTGAACTAGTACTGATAAAGCTGAAATCTGGCGGATGGTTCACATGGAACCTCGCGGACAAATCGCTAAACAAACTTCAATTGGGACGCGATGAGCCAACCGAGCACTCGATCTCGCCCGACGGAACTCAAGTCGTTGTTACAGGACATGACGGGATCTGTTCGATCCACTCCTTAAGCGACGGCAAGATGTTGCGACTCTTGCCGCATGACGAAATGGTCCACGCAGTTGAGTGGCTAAAGACGGGAGGATTGTTGACTTTGGACTCCAAAAGACACTTGCGTCTCTGGAGCAATTGGAAAGAGGTTTTAGAGCCGAAATGGACTGCCAAGACCGACGATGCGAACAGCATCACAGTCATGGATTCTGCGGACTTAGTCGTGACCTTCAATTCGCTGAAGGAGAATAAGGTTGAATGCTGGAGTGTGGACTCTGGCCAGTTGAAGCACTCCACGCACGGCGGTTTGTTACAGAGAGTAACCCAACATCCAAAGCAATCCTTGGTACTGCTCACTTCGGTAAAGGGAGCTAGCTTATGGGAGTTAACCAACGGCGAGAGAGCGGATTTATCCAGCAAACACTCAATCGTTGGAGCTTTCGTTGGAAACAGTGTCGTTACAGCAGAGGCCGGAATTGAGAAGCACGCCCATACCCACCCGACATTCTTCCATTCGGATTCGGGTTCTTGCACATTAAGCTTTTTCAGTCTGGACAGCAAAGCTCAGCAGAGGTCGATTCAATTAGACCGTGTGCCAATTGAGTTAAGCGTGGATCGCGAAACTGAAGTGCTCTATCTTTCCTACACTGCGTGGCACGCTTCAATACTCGATCGCCGATCCAACGCACAGCATTTGTCGCCCACTTTTTCTTCGAACGTCTCGGTCATCAGGTATCTCGCGCGTAGCAAGCGATGGATGGTTGCATCCACTGACGGAACGGTACTTCTGCTAGATGATACAGGCAAACTCATCAAGTCGATGCTAAGTGGTCCTCCGATAGTAACGATGTGCGTCAGCTCGGATGATCGCTTAGTCGCGACAGGTGACTTACAAGGAAGGATTCGAGTGATTGAAATCGAATCCGGAAGTAGCGTTCTCGACGAGAATCTACCTCAGTCTCCACCGAAACAAATGGAGTTTGTTGATCTTGATCGTGGCCTTTTGGTACTTAGTCAAAACGGAAACTTAGACAAGCTATCGCTTGGTAAAGAGCCTCCATTGCGCTATAGTGCGCCTGCTGGAATCCAGGCTTTTGTTCTGTTCAATGCAAGAGCTAACGCGCTCTTGATTTGCGGATCGGATCTATTGAATCCACCAGTAACGGACGGAAATGTCTCTGTGGCATCAACAAAATCGAACGTAAGTGTTGGAATGGCGCAGCAACTTGATATCAGCAAATTTCAAGCACTTGAAGTCGATTCCCGTGAGGCCAAGTTCGGGGATGTTAATCCAGGAAACTCTGAAATCGCCCTGTTCACTAGCTCCGGAAAGATCGTGATCTATCAGACCGATCCACTTACCCTAAAGAAAGAGTGGGAGGTGGGAGTAGATCGAGTGAACGCACTTCGCTGGGTTGGGAAAGACCGTTTGGCGACTCTTTCCCGTAACGAAACGATATCGGTTTGGAATACGGCGATGGGCGAATTGGTGCTTGAGGTGGAACCGGTCAGCAGATCGCCGATCAACTATGCCAGCTACCGATTTCAGTGGTCGCCACTGGATCCATGGACGGATAGCTTGCAGCTATTCGACGGCCAAGAGAATCGGGTCCTAAGTTATCCTTTGAACCCGCAGGAGTTCGCCAACAAGCACGCGCCTCGTTCTCTTCTTGAAGCGGAAGCTCGACTTTATCTGAACCCGATGTTGATCAAACAGGATTAGTGACTGCTCGCGAAATCAAGCTAGTGGATCCATCCACTAGCTTTGCGATGTAACTGGCAGACACGCTAGCGGCGTCGGAAGAGCTTCCACTTTGGCTTGCAAGTGCAGGGCTCACGGAGAATGTAGTAACAGGCACTACAGCACTGAACGTTTATTGCTGACAGCCAAATATCTGATTCTGACTTCGCTAGATTGTAGGCTTCACAGAAGTTGCAACCATCGCCCAAAGTTATGTATGGTTTCCCATCACTGCCTCGACACTTGTAAGCAACTTTCCAAGGCAGTGTGCGCGTTGGAGCAGTTGTGGAGCTCAGCGGACGTGTCATCGTGCGTGTGCTAACTGGAGGTGTAACAACGCAGTCACCACATATAGCATTGGGGTATGACTCCGTTACTTTTCTCCTCGCCTTTTCGCAAGCTACTTCTGGGCTGGTGTCCGTAGCGCTACCGCATAGGTTTGTTGTTTCTCCCTCTATATCGACTGTACAGTACACGCGAGCCGTATAGATCACCTTTTCTTCGGGCGCAGGCTGTTGGCCTTGCAAAGTCGGCAGACTGAACAGTACTGCGGCGGCAGTTAACAGAATGGTTTTACTAGTATTCATGCTTTTACCTCTAGTTAATGAAAACGAACCTTCTCGAAAATTTACACCGAAAGCGGGGGTATTCTACATCATTTATTGCCATTACAACCCATCCAGAGTACTCATTTGCCCCATTTTACAGATCCTGACCGCCCCTGAAGGGCGATTGGCCCACGCTTAAGACTTTCTGTACGCTTTGAAATCGAGGAGTTCTATGGGTGTTCAAGTTGTTTGGTTCAAAAGAGACTTACGGGTGCTGGATCATGAGCCGTTGCTGGACGGCTCGAGTCGTAGTGCCTGGCAAGCGCGGAAGCCAAAGTCGCCTTTCGCTCCGAGGCTGACATTTTTTTGGGTAGCGGTGATTGTAGTATTTTTTTGAAGCGCTATAAAAGCGGCATGAACACAAACCCAAACAAATTGCCCCCGGAAATTCGCTTCAACAAGCCCCAGCGAACTCAGTACGAGTTTCGCGACGTGTGCTTGGAAGAGTTGGTATCAGAGACCCACCAGGTCCGCTCGGTGTGGGACTATGTCTGCTCGCTAGACCTGACGCTGTTTTGCAAAGATTACAAGGCCATTGGTGACAACCCAGGCAGAAACGCCACCGACCCGCGGATACTTCTAACGGCTTGGCTTTATGCAACCATTGAAGGCGTTAGTAGCGGTCGCAAATTGGCGAAGCTGTGCGAACGCGACGCGGTGTTCATGTGGATATGCGGGCATGTCGGTGTCAACTACAACATGCTCAACGAGTTCCGAGTGAATCACCAAGCGGCAATGCGGGACTTGATGACTCAGACAATTGCATCACTTCATTTTCACCAGTTGATTGACTTCAAACGCGTTAGTCAGGATGGCATTCGAGTTCGCGCTAATGCGGGCAAGAGTTCATTCCGTAAGAAAGAAAAGCTCGAAGAACTGTCATCGCAAATCGAGCAAGAAGTTCGCAAGATTCTGACCGCTGATGATGCTGAGCAATCCGATAGCGACAAACGCAGTCAAGCCGCTCAGAAGCATGCAGTGGAGGATAAGCAACGCCGAATTCAAGAGGCATTGGCAACTCATGACGAATTGTCCAAGCAGCGAGAGAAACGCAAAAAAGGCGAAGGCGAGAAGACCCGCACGAGCACAACAGATCCTGAGGCACGCAATATGAAGATGGCTGACGGGGGTTTTCGCCCAGCCATGAACATTCAGGCAGCAACGCTCAATGAGAGCCGCATAGTTGTAGCGGTTGAGGCTACCAACGAAGGTACCGATAGCGGCCAAATGGAGCCGATGCTTGATGCAATCGAGGAGCAACATGGTCACCGTCCCAAGGAAATTCTTGCTGACGAAGGTTTTAATTCGCGAGAAGACGTGACGGCCGTCGAAGCTAGCGGGACCACGCTTTATTCACCGCTGAGAAAACGTCGGACCGATGATGCGGACTCAAGCGAACGTCGTCGTGGCGACAGCGATGAAGTTGCAAATTGGCGCAAGCGCATGCAAACCGAAGAGGCCAAGGAGATTTACAAGGAGCGAAGTTCGACGGCGGAGTTTACGTTCGCCAGGTTCCGCAATCAGGGCCTGCAACAACTGCCAGTACGAGGGCTGGTGAAAGCCAAAACGATAGCCCTCTGGCATGCGTTAACGCATAACTTCCGACAGATGCAGACCAATGGATGGCTCAAGTACGTAGGTATGACAAAAGCAACCTAACAGCTGCGAAATTCAGGCGATATGCGTAAAGTGCGCAGAGCAAAAGCACAATGACACCAGAGTGCATTGACTGATTGGAGGTGACCATGTCCGGCGCGTAGCCGGAAGCGACAACGCGAATTTCAAAAAACTCGCTCTGGCGAACATGGTCATACACGTTTTTGGAAATGAATGTCAGCCTCTCCGCGAAAGTAGCGTTGTAGAGTATGCATGCCAGTCCCTAGCGTCTTCTAAGCCTAGACCGACTTCAGTGCGCTGTTATCCCTATCGATGAGCAAGCACGCTAAAGATCCGCAGCGGTTCCTGAACTCTCCCGCTCAATCAACATAGCCGTCAGCGCTGGTTGTTCGGTTTCGTTTCTCGGTCCAACGTACGTCGTTTTTCGCTACTTTCGCGGAGCGAACGGCGACTATCAAAACGCAAAACACTAGTCGGCTCGGGCTCATTTGGTTGCCCCGTAGGCACCGCTGCAAAGTCGGTCACGCGGCAGGGCCGTAAAACGTGAAGTTTCCACCGCCTCGCGATTTTGAAGTTGCGCTTTTTCTGGGATTTCGGGCCGAAGGCCCAGCGATTTACCTAGCCCAGTCCAACGGACTGGGTGATCAAGCATAAGTAGGTTAACGGCCAACGGCCCGCCGGTTTGAACCAAACCGGCGGGCCGTTGGCCCTTTGTTTTAAAACTCGCAACTTCTAAATCGCTAGACGGCAGGCCTTCGGCCTTAAATCCAAATAGTACAACACCACCGCTTGGCAGCGGATGGCTACGATACTGCTTGGCGGCGGATGGCTACGATACCGCTTGGCAGCGGATGGCTACGATACTGCTTGGCAACGGATGGCTACGATACTGCTTGGCAACGGGGGCTACAACAAGAAAGTTGGACTTGCCGCAGTATCGCAGGAAATTTCTACTGTTCCCACACCGAGGGTCAGTTAGAATGTTGCCTTCGGTAGATGTTCGGTTTCGCTTGATTTGGATCTCAGGGAATGCGTATTGGTGTTGTAGTTAAGGTCATCACAGACAAAAAAATCGGCTTCATTCGCTCGGAAGACCTTCGTGAAGACGTCTTTTTTCACTTTTCAAAAGTCGAAAACACCATCGGTAGCGCTACGCTCATGGAAGGTGATGAAGTTGAGTATGAGATTGACGAGCTACAGAGAA
>CAYWNG010000257.1:0-8567 GCA_964458685.1 uncultured Pirellulaceae bacterium | reverse complement strand
CGACTATCGCCGCCACCAAGAAATGCGCCGCGGACGGGAACGACGTCAGCGTAGTCGCGACCCCAAGCAATCGGAATGTGGTCCTTGCCACAAATGCAGTTGTTGGTCGGATCAAAGTCGATCCAACCAAGCTCGGGTCCACAGTAGACTCCGACCCAAGCATGCGATTGATCAGCACCAACAAGACGAGCTTCCCCAGGGGGTGGAGTCGTTCTCAAATAGCCACTGACATAGCGTGAGGCAATTCCCAAGCTTCTTAAGCACGCGATCATGATGTGTGAAAAGTCTTGGCAAACTCCTCGACGAATCGCGAAAGCTTGCGTAGTGGGAGTTCCCGAATGCGTCGCTGTCGAATCATACTTAAACTCGGTGTTGATGCGCCGGCACAAATCCAACGTGCCTCGCAAAACGTCGGTATCATTTCCAAACGATGGCAACGCGTACTTGAGGAACTCCTCCGAGCGTTCGATGCGCGGCGAGTCGAATAGAAAGGGACTCGCCGACAACCAATGAAAATCGACGCGATCCCGCACCTTCGACTTAACGTCGCGCCAAAGCGGTGGAGTCATCTCGGCCGGTATTGCCGGGTCTTGAACCACGACACGGCTCTGCGCGGAAATGATTAGCTCATCATGATTCTCCTCGATCGAAAACATCACCAAGTGATTGCCAAAGAAGTCGGTCCGTCGATACGTGTCGACTGGAGCGGGCTTAATCTTCAAGCGATGATTCGCGCACTGGACTCGATGGCTATTGCGCGGCGACAAGGTCAGGATGTTATGACAAACGCTGACCGGGCTCGAGTAGATATAACGAGTGATGTGCGAGATTTGATAATGCATGGCGAGCAACCTTCCTAGCCTCGAAAAACCGAGAACGAACGAGGCAAGCCGGCGTGAATTAGGTAACGACTGGACACCACATCACACAGTCGCGGCACTTGTTCACGGAGGCGATTAAGCAGCTTTTCCAAATCCACACGCCGCTGATTTCTTGGACGACTAAGCTCGAAGACATCTGCCAGACGGACCTGCGACAAGAGAGTCATCGCCATGGTCTGCTCCACTGATTTGACTCCGTATTGATCTGGTCGCGGCAAACTGTTCACGTGGGTCTCAATGCGCTGCAATTGATAAGCGATCGACCGTGGGTTGGTCTCGTCGCAAACCAATAGGTCCAGTAGCGGAGCGACTTGCAAGTTGGACAGGTAGCGCGAGCGGTAGGTCATCAAGCTCGCGCCGATTTGCAGCAAGGATTCCAGCATCAGCGGCTCTTCTGTCGTCGACTGCGTCAGTGTTGAATCGAGCAGCAATGTCATCTGCCAAGCTCGCTCCACACGGAGACCAAGATCCAAAAAGATCCATGTAAAGCCGCGAGTCATGCTCTCGTTGGCCAAACCATCAAAGGCCAGGATCAAGGCCATATACTCATCCAGCATAGCCAACGACTGCGCGGCGCTGGGAACTTGACCAGCGGGCATGCGACAAGCTTCATTCAGCCTACGCACCACGCGCGACATGTCGGGGTTGATTCTGTCTGGCACGCTATCGACAATTCGCATCGCGTTTTGAACGCTGGAACGAAGCGATCTTTCACGCTGTGTATCAAACATCGCAAGCGGCAACGCCTCTTCGATACTCGGGAGACGCGTTCCCAACTCTTTGATGACGTAGTCGGGATCGATTTGTCCAAGATCCACAAGAGCCCGAAGCAACTGCCCAAGTGTTTCATTGCGATACGATTCGCTGGACATCAATTGAAAGACTTCGCGAAGCAATCGTACGTTGCCTTCGAATCGTCCCATATAGCGACCTAGCCAGAACATGTTATCGGCCGCTCGGCTTGGCAAGTCTGGACCGCTGCGACGAAGCTCAACTTGATCGCTGTAAAGTGGAGTCAGACGAACATCCTTCACAGGGGTATCAGCCAAGACCCAGATATCTTGGCTTCGCTCGCCAGAAGTCATCGTCGAATCCAAGCGAGAATTGTCCGGAGAAATTCTCGCTAAACCGCCCGGCAACACCGTAATCGACTCGGCGCGAATCGTCGAGAACGATCGAACGGCTATATGCCAAGGCTTAGCGCCCTCTTCGGTCCAAACCGGTACAGTCGAACGCACGAGACTCTCTTGTGCCACAAACCGTGACGGATATTTGTTCAGTTCGGCAAGCAGCTTTTCGCGTTGGACCGCGGTCATCGCGGCGGGGCGTAGAGCCGATTCATCCGCATCGGTTCGGAAGGCTCGACGAATAACCAACTTGTCAAAGTTATGTTGAACATATTGCAGACTTGAAGGCTCACCACACCACCATGTTTGCACTGTGGGTAGTTTCAAAGGCTCGTTTAACAAAAACTTGCTAATCTGCGGAAGGAACGGTAAGAATGCGGGAGATTCGACGATGCGACTGCCCAATGAGTTCGCCACAGCAACATTCTTTTGTCGACAACTTTCGACTAGACCTGCGATTCCCTTCATCGTTGCGCCGGAAAGTTCGACAGGATCGCAAAGCTCGTCATCCATACGACGGAAGATCACTTCCACTGGCAACAGACCGCCAAGAGTCTTCAGCATGACGTGATTATCGCGCACAGCCAAGTCACCACCCTCGGCCAGAATGAAGCCCATGTAACGAGCTAAATATGCGTCTTCGAAGTAGGCTCGCGATGTTGGCCCGCTGGTCAGCAGAACGATCCGCGGATTTTCGCGAGACTGGAACGACTGAGAACTCAGGCTCTTTCGCAAGTTGACGAAGAAAGAAGCGACGCGGCGAATTTGGCCTCGTCGAAAAATGCTTGGAAAGATCTGCGATGCAATGAACCGATTCTCCAGCACATAACCCAGACCGAACGGTGCCCGGGTGCGATCGCCCGTGACGAACCAACTACCATCGCCGGCTCGCGCCAGATCGGTAGCGTAGAGACTTAGGTGACGCTGGTCGGCAGACTGCAAACCATGGTAGGAAGGATAGACAGCGGGGTGACCGTAGAAAAGCTCGGGCGGTATGACTCGCTCGTGCAACAATCGTTGAGGCCCATACAAGTCCGTCAGCAGAGCTTCGAAGAGCCGCGCGCGTTGCTCGATTCCACCTGCTAACGAATTCCACTCGGACTCGGCGAAGACCATCGGGATTGGGTCGAGCATCCAAGGTCGAGACGAACCCGTTTCGGAATCGTAGGGATTGAAGGTGACGCCGTCGCGCTGAATTTGAGCAAGGCCTTGCTTCCAGCGTCGATCCAATTCGGCTCGTCCAAGCGACTCCAGGCCCTCGACCAAGGTCTTCCAATGCGGTCGAAGTCCACCCGAGGCGTTGATCGCTTCGTCATAAGCGTTGGTAATGGGTTGATAATCGAGCAACTGCCAACCAGTTCCATCCTTGGGCTTTGTTGCTTCATTCATGCTTTATGAGGTGGGTTGGCGTCGCAAATCGAGCGTGAGCGGGAAGTCCGGATTATCTTCGAAAGGCGGTATGGAGCGAGGTCCAGGTGAGTGGCCCATCGCGTAAAAACGAGCCGTTCGACGAGCTTCAGCTTCGAGTGCGTTGATTGGAAAAGTTTCGTAATTGCGACCAGCCGGATGAGCTACGTGGTAGGTACATCCCCCGATCGATCGCTGGGACCAAGTATCCAAAATATCAAATACCAGCGGCGTGTGTACAGGTATCGTTGGGTGCAGGCACTGGTAAGGTGCCCACGCGCGATATCGCACGCCAGCAATATACTCTCCCTGTTTTCCCGTTGGATGCAAGGGGACACGACGCCCATTGCAGCTTACCGCGTAGCGCGAATCGGTCAGCCCCTTGACCAAAACTTGCAATCTTTCCACGGAAGAATCGACAAATCGCACCGTGCCACCACCGGCAGGCTCTTCTCCCAAAACGTACCAAGGTTCAATCGCATTTCGCAGTTCAAGTTGAATATCGTCGTAGCTTACAGTGCCCATCACCGGGAATCGGAACTCAAAATGCGTGCGGAACCACTCGGGATCGATGTAGATACCAGCCTTGTGCAGTTCGTCGAGCACCGCAAGAAAATCACTCCACACAAAATGCGGCAACATAAAGCGATCGTGCAACGTCGTGCCCCAAGCCACCAACTTCTGATCAAACGGCTTACGCCAAAAGTGGCTGACAATGGCGCGAATGAGCAACTGCTGAGTGAGACTCATCTCGGCGTGTGGAGGCATCTCCAGTCCCCGCAGCTCGACCAGTCCCAATCGTCCGGTACTGCTGTCCGGCGAATAAAGTTTGTCGATGCAAATCTCCGCGCGGTGCGTGTTGCCAGTCAAGTCGATCAACAAGTTGCGGAACAATCGATCGACGAACCAAAGCGGTCGCTGATCCCCAGCCATCTGTTGTTGCAAAGTTGGCACAAGCGAAAACGCAAGTTCCAATTCATACAACGCATCGCGTCGTCCTTCGTCAACGCGCGGAGCCTGACTTGTGGGGCCGACAAACCGACCACTGAAAAGATAACTCAACGATGGATGGTTGACCCAGAATCCGATAAGGCTCTTGAGCAAGTCGGGACGGCGAAGGAACGGACTTTCGGGAGTCGAATACGATCCCAGTACGACGTGATTGCCTCCGCCCGTTCCCGTGTGCTTGCCGTCTAAGTCGAACTTCTCTGTACCCAATCGCGTCAAACGAGCCTCTTCGTAGAGCGCCTTCGTATTCTCAACCAGCTCGTCCCAATTGGCTGCTGGTTGGACGTTGACTTCGATAACACCTGGGTCAGGCGTGACTTTGATGACTTGAATGCGATGATCGCTCGGTGGCAAGTAGCCTTCGATCACAACCGGCGTCTGCATGGCTTTCGCTGTCAGCTCAATTGCCGAAACTAAATCCAGGTAGTCTTCCAAACGTTCGACCGGTGGCATAAAAACGTGCAATCGACCATCGCGAGGTTCGATACACATGGCCGTGCGCACCATACCTGCAGGCAACAATCGATCGTCGTCGGAATCATCTTCAAGATCGTCGTCAAGGTCGTCGTCGATCTCATTGTCGAGCTGGCGGTTGACCTCACCTGCGGCTATTCCCTGAGCAGCAAAACTGCCGAAGGCCAGATGTTGCTCGTTGATCGGCATTCCATAAGTGTGCTTCGCAGGCTTTTCAATGAAGGCTTGTTTTTGTGAGCCTCGAAGCGTGCGTGGATCGGGCAGCGGAGCTAACGGTGCTGACGGATCAGCCGTGATCAGCGGCATTTCATTGCTGGTTACCAAAGGCAACGATTCAATCGGCAATCTTAAGCCAACGGGAGAATCGCCGGGCAGCAAGAACAGCTTGTCATCGCGCACGGGCCAACGTCCGGTAACCCATTTCGCGGCTTGAGCTTGCCATTGTTGACAACGCAGTGGAATGACAAAGCCCACGGGTTGATTCAGTCCACGACCAAACACTCGCGCCATGCGTGCGCGAGCTTCGGGGTCCTTCAATTGAGGATCGCGCGGATCGACTTTGACGGGTAGCTTGCGTTCTTGAAGCAGGTAGTACGCGACATCCTCGAATGCCGGAATGATGCATCTGGTCGGTAGCTCAAGCTCGCGAGCTAAAGCTCTGGCGAACTTCTTCGCTTCGACAACGCCATAGCTAGTTGGCTGATCTTCGTTGGCAATCAACGACGAATCTTGCCAAATCGGAACGCCATCTTTTCGCCAATAACATGCCAAAGCCCAACGCGGTAACGATTCGCCGGGATACCATTTGCCTTGTCCGTAGTGAAGCAAACCACCAGGAGCCATCCGTTGACGCAATCGCTTGATCAGAGCTTCCGATAACTTACGCTTGTTGGGGCCAACCGCCGCCGAGTTCCATTCGGGGCCGTCCATATCATCAATCGAAACAAAGGTCGGCTCACCGCCAATCGTCAATCGCACGTCATCTTGAGCTAAACGGCGGTCGACCTCTTTGCCCAAGGTATCGATGGCTTGCCATTGCTCGGGAGTGTAAGGCAGTGTGACTCGCGGGTCTTCGTGGATGCGAGAGATCGACATTGCGAAATCAAATTCGACTTCGCACAATCCCAGCGTGCCGGTGATTGGTGCCGCGGAACTTGGATTAGGCGTTGCCGCCAAGGGGATGTGACCTTCACCGGCCAACAAGCCTGAAGTTGGGTCCAGGCCAATCCAACCTGCGCCGGGAACAAACACTTCGGCCCAGGCATGCAAGTCCGTGAAGTCTTCAGTTGGTCCACTTGGTCCATCCAGCGACTTCACATCGGGTGCCAATTGAATCAGATAGCCGGATACGAACCTCGCAGCTAAGCCCAAGTTTCTCAAGACCTGCACAAGCAACCACGCTGAGTCGCGACAGGAGCCCGATCGATTGGTGAGTGTCTCTTCGGGAGTTTGCACGCCAGGCTCAAGACGAATCAGATAGCTGACCTCGCGCTGCACAGCTTGATTTAGACTGACTAGCAAGCCGGTAATGTGCTGGCGGTGTACATCCAAGGACTTTACAAACTTGGTGAATAGCGGAGTCGGCGGAAGCTTTTCCAAATACGGAATCAGATCGTGAGCGAGTTCGCCTTCGTACGCGAAAGGGAATTCTTGCGCGCTGTCTTCAACGAAAAAGTCGAAGGGATTGATCACGGTCATGTCGCAAATCAGATCGACCTCGACTCGCAACTGCTTGGAAGGCTTGGGGAAGACACAACGCGCCGAGTAGTTGGCGTGTGGATCCTGCTGCCAGTTGAGAAAATGCTCCTCAGGTTGAACTTTAAGTGAGTAGCTGAGGATCGGAGTCCGGCAATGCGGAGCTGGCCTGAGTCGAATTACTTGAGGGCCCAGCGAGGTAAGGCGGTCATAGCGGTAGTGCGTGACGTGATTCAGGGCAACACGAATAGACATTGTTATCGACTAGATTGAGTTTGAGATTGCGATTGCGATTGAACGGGGGAGCGAATCGCGAAGAACGTCTCGTAGATCGCTTCGTCAACATCGTTGAGCTTAACTTGCAGTTCGTCGACAAATTCGTGTAAGCCATTGTTGATGACCTGTTGAACGTCTGCGTAAGCCAAGTTCGCTCGAAGCTGCCCCAGTCGTTGCTCGGCCAGATTCCGAAAGACGCCTTCGGGAGAACCCGAAATCGCGTGCAACGATCGATCGGCACCGTCCAAACAGAATCGAACGGCTCGAGGGAATTCACGCTCGAGAATCAAGAACTCGACCACGCGAGGTACGGTGATCGCGCGGAATCGCCTACGATAGATTTCGAACCCGCTGACCGATCGCAAGACCGCTGACCATTGCAAGTCGTCGATCGTTGTACCAACGTCGGAAAGGGTCGGGAGTAACGTAAAGTACTTCACATCGAGAATGCGGCTGGTCTTGTCGGCACGCTCGATCAACCGGCCCAAATTGGCGAAGTGCCATCCCTCTCCGTGCAGCATCGTTGCATCAAGAATGCCGCTAAAGAGATGGCTATGCATCCGCGCGCGTTGATAAAAATCGGTCAACTGCTCCAACGACATCTTCTGATTGGAATGCGCCCGCAGCCAGTGATAGAACTCGTTGATCTGCTCCCAAGCTTCCGGAGAAATGGTCTCGCGAATCGTTCTCGCGTTTTCACGAGCTTGAGTTAAACACGACTTGATCGAATTGGAATACTCGGGATCAAACGTCAAGAAGTGAATCACATTTTGCGAGTTGGGCTTGCCGTGGCGTTCGGTAAAGATCTTCTCGTCACCGGTTGCCAGAATCAACGGCTCCCATTGATGATGAGCCGAATCGGGCTGATCCAGAATGACATTCAGCGTCACTTCGATGTAGCGAGCTAAGTTCTCGGCTCGCTCGACATATCGAGCCATCCAGTAAATTGAGTTGGCGACACGGCTTAACATGGATAACGACTTCTCGAGAAACTTTTCTGGTTGGATGCTGTAAAGGCTTGCCCGGAATTAGTGCGACGCGAGTCTTGACGCTCGCTAACTACATAGTGGTTTCATTTTCAGCAGCTTCCTCTGCGTTCCGAGCCATGACCCACGTATCTTTGCTGCCACCACCTTGCGACGAATTAACAACGAGCGAACCTTTTCTTAGAGCCACACGCGTCAGCCCACCGGGCAAGACCCAAACGCCTTCTTTACCGTACAGGACATACGGCCGAAGATCGACGTGACGGCCTTCGAAGTGATCCTCTATCAGAGTTGGTACTCGCGAGAGCATCAAAGTTGGTTGAGCGATATAGTTGCGAGGGTCTTCCTTAATCTTCACTGCAAACTCGGCTTGCTGCTCAGCCGTGGAATGCGGTCCGATCAACATGCCATAACCACCAGCCTCGTTAGCGGCCTTGACGACCAGCTTGTCCAAGTTGCTGAGCACATACTTCTGGTCATCATCCCGCGCGCAAACGTAGGTTGGCACGTTGGGTAGAATTGGCTCTTCCCCCAGATAATATCGAATCATGTCAGGCACGAAGGCGTAGATCACCTTGTCATCGGCGACACCCGTTCCTGGCGCGTTGGCTAGAGCGACTCGGCCATTCTTGTAGGCATCGAACAGGCCGGGAACTCCCAGCATCGAATCGGCGCGGAAGGCTTGAGGATCGATAAAGTCGTCGTCAATTCTG
>CAYWNG010000256.1:0-8579 GCA_964458685.1 uncultured Pirellulaceae bacterium | reverse complement strand
CCAGACATCCCAGGCATCATTGCGTCAGTGAAGAGGAGATGAATTTCATCCTGAGTTTGATCCGCGACTTCCAAGGCCTCTGCTGGACAATTGGCTGTAATTACGTTGTAGCCAATGATCTGCAACAGTGACTTGGTGACACTCAAGACCAAGGGATCATCATCCACCAGAAGAATCGTCTGCTTCGGGCTTGGCAAGGGTTGATTTGACATAACAGTCTGTAGACTTTCGTCTCGCATGGTTGTCCGCCAGAGTTTCTGGTCGGCGAAGGGCGTCATGGTTCTAACAGACATTCGATCCAAATGCAACTTTTGGGCTAGAATTGCGGACAGGCCAACTTTAAATGACTAGCTGGCATTGTAGACGAGAGGTAGGCCAGCAGACTTGGGGCTATCCGCCGTGTTCACGAGCGCCCCAGCTAGGCCAGACCTTGCGAAAGACCCTCTTGATTGCTTCTTTAGCCGGGATTTTCTTTAACTGCGAGTATGCCAAGAACTGCAATCGCAATCGCTGCAACTGAAGGTTCGATGTGCAAAAGGCCCCTTGGTAGGAATCCGTGACTACATTGCACAACTTGTGCTTGTAAGGGAGATCGCCGTAACCGTAGTCAATTTTGTCGATTCCCAGAAACTCTGAGTTGCGAACCAATTCGACAAACAGTGCCGTTCCAGGCGAGTAGATCTCAAACTGAGGATCATAGACAGGAAACCAATAATGCAGCAGATTGCATTCTCGTAGTCCGTAGTGCCCCGAGACCAGCCTATCTCCGGCCCAAAGCAGACTCAGTTGCCCACGCACAGAACTCTCCGCGTCCAATAGATCATGCAACATCTGCCGAATCCAACCGATCGAAAACTTATCGAAGATGTTCGTGCGACGGTACTGTGCGCTTTTGAGTTCAAGGATGCGGTTGAGGAGCTGATGGTCGCGATTATCAAAGTCCCATCGAAGCGGTCCGACTTCTCGAATCAGCTTGTTGGTCTTCTGCTGTTGCTTGGCGATCGTGCGACTGCTCTTCTTAAGCCACTTGAGATAGCCCTCGGCCGGTTTTCTGAGATCACACATGAATGATCGACTGGTTGTAAATACCGAAGACCTTTGCCGATCGTTCAGTTGTCCAACTAATGCATGGAAGTGGTATGCCTCCAAGGCAGCACCACGAAGAACGTCGTGCCAATCGAGTTTGCTTTCAGGCGATGCGATGATTGCTTGAGCATCGTTGACTTGGCGAGCAATGGGATAGGCACTTTTGTCCTGAGACTCGAATGGCAAATAGCCGACATCGTGACCAGCCTGTTGGATTATGACAACTTTGCAATTGGGCCTAGAACGAGCGATGGTCTTTACGAATTCGACAGCCAAAAATGGACTATAGAGCGACGGATTGGCAGCACGAAACAAACGCCAGCGAGTTTCTTGCTCGGTGGTAAGACTTTGAGCGGGTATTACTTGATAGGAAACCGACATTTCGGGCTATGTGGTTAGACCATGTTGCTCCAACTCAGGTCGACTATCGCGACTTGCAGCGGAGCATTGAGTCTAATTGGACCAAACAAGCACCTCATCATTCTGCTAGGAAATATGGGGCAAGCGCGAGTTAATCACAACGCTCAATCCGACTAATCGTTACAACCAGAACGACATTGGTTGCTAATCACGGCCAAATATGAAAACCAACGGAGATGGCTGTCCCAAAATTCTCGGGATTGCCGTCAGCTTGGTTCTTGTTTCTGCGGTACAGGGGCGTTCCGGCGCGAGCGTTTTTTTTGCTAGGGCGTTCAAGCTGGGGAACGACAGGGACTGTCGTGGCACAATGAAAGTAGCCAGGATATTGGGAACGACAGGGACTGTCGTGGCAGAATGAAAGTAGTCGGGATTTTGAGGACGACAGGGACTGTCGTGGCACACTACTGAGCTTCGCGTCGCTGGTCAAACAGCCACTGAATATTGTCTTGCTCGGCGTAGGTTTGAGTCCAACTGTCGTGGTCGGCTTCCGGATATTCCACATATACAGGTGTTCCACCAGCAGTTCGCAAAGCTTCAATCATCTTGCGAGATTTGTCCGGTGTCACCACAGCATCTTTCGCACCGTGGAAGCAGGCAATTGGAATGTTCTTAATCTTCGCAGCTGTTGCTGGATCAGCTCCGCCGCAGATCGGCATGGCGGCAGCAAAGAAGTCGGGACGACGCACAAGAGCGTCCCACGTTCCGTAACCCCCCATCGACAATCCCGTAATGTAGATTCGATGTTTGTCTACTGCTGATCCCTCCAGCATTTGATCCACGACCTGCAATGTCATCTCCAGACTGCGGCTTATCTTTTCTGGCAACTGTACATCGGGCTTGGTCCAGTCAACATCCGCCCACTTTTCTTCTTTAGGGCATTGCGGGGCTAACACGTAACACTGAAACTTACTGCGCCATTCGGGCTTGCAAAACTCTTTCATCCCATGCTTTAACTGCGCGACATTATCGTCACCGCGTTCGCCTGCGCCGTGCAAGAAGATAACTACTGGATAATGCCCGGTGGGTTTGAAATCGATCGGCTTGAGCAATCGATAGTTGAGCACCTTTCCATCCTCAGCCGCAAACTGCCTTGGCTCAAACAACTTGACGGGATCAGTCTCAACGGCTTTACTCGAATCGGCCACTTTCTTCTCCTGAGCAAATGTCGATGCGGCAATCACTAGAAAGCACAGCATTGAACAGTTTTTGAATGTACCAATCGACATGAGCGATTCCGATGCGAAGCAGTTTGAAGTTTGAACTGGGAATTTTGAAGTGGGAATTTTACTCAGCGTCAGCCATTTCCTTAGCATGATAGCTCGATCGAACAAATGGCCCGCTGGCGACCTTCGTAAAGCCCATCGAACGAGCTATTGAACCTAACTCGTCAAACTCGGCTGGCGTAATGTAACTTTGCACTGGCAAGTACTTTGGACCAGGTTGCAAGTATTGTCCAAGGGTTAAGAAGTCGCACTCGATGCGGCGAAGGTCCGCCAAGCAATCAAGCAGTTCGTCGCGAGTCTCACCTAGCCCCAGCATCAAACCGCTCTTGGTCTTGATCGCTGGATTGAGTTCTTTGACTCTCTGTAGCAAGCCCAACGTCCATGCGTAATCGCTCTTGGGCCCGCGGACTTTGCGATACAGTCGTGGCACAGTCTCCATGTTGTGGTTGAAGACTTCTGGAGCGGACTCAATGACGCGATCTAGACCGTGGCGATGTCGAACAAAGTCTGGAGTCAGCACTTCGATCGTGGCTCCGGTTCTTTCGCGGACAGCCAACACGGTTTGATAGAAATGCTCGGCACCGCCATCGGGGAGATCATCGCGAGTTACTGAAGTTATCACCACGTGTCGAAGACCAAGTCGAGCAGCCGCTTCAGCAACACGAGTGGGCTCGTCGGCTTGCAACTGCTCAGGCCGACCGCGGGATACGGCGCAGAAACCGCAAGGTCGAGTGCAGACGTTGCCGAGGATCATGAAGGTCGCGGTTTTCTGCGAATAGCACTCCATCCGATTAGGACACTTGGCGTTATCGCAGACCGTCTCTAGCTTTAGTTCTTCCAGTAGACCAGCCGTGAAGTTATTGAAACTGCCTCGAGGCAGTTCGCGACGAAGCCACGGAGGAAGGCGTTTGTTGGAAGCTTCAGTGAGTGGCACCGATTGGCAAGACGAACTGGCCTGAGCGGTATCTTGCGCACTATCTTGAGAACTGGTATTAGCACCGATAACGGGAAGCTGGATGGACATGAAGTTAACTCGTGAGACCAAAATGCCAGAAACGGCCGCATGCAGTCGCCGCCGTGTTGAAGCTCGTGATAAAGGCTTCGAACGGCGGCCCAACGACTGGCCCTATATTTTGGTCAAACGGGCAGGAAAGGCTAGTGCTCTAGAGCGTCAGATTGCCACGAAGTGGAATCAAACTGATCTTGGCCAGCCTCTATTTGGTCTCTTTCTCGGCCACATTGCCAACGACCACCGTCGCCGCAGTGCCATCTTCGTCCAAATCTGTTACCACCTTGATGTTTTGGCGGAAGGCCCCAACTTGGCCATCTGAGGCAAACTCAAAGTTGATGATGTGCTTATCTTTCTTGCCGTCGGGAATCTTGAAAGTGATGCGTTTGTCTTCGCAAATCACCTCTTTGATTTCAAATGGAGTCTTGCTCTTTGCGATAAAGAACGATTTGCTACCAGCTCCCGACTTTAAGGTTCCCAGATCGATTCGATTGGGCAGAACCAGCGGCGGGGTAATGTTGCCGTGTACTGGAATCGTAACCAAGTTGTACTGTGGCTCGTTCGTTACCAGAACGATGTTGTCGTTGATTTCCCCGACCGGAGCCGAATCCTTCAAGCGAACATTCATCACATAGCCGACACGGCCTCCAGGCATGGTGAATTTCTCAAGCGGAGCGACGGTTAAGTTTTGATTGGCTGAACGGACGTCCTTGATCTCCCATCCAGATTTGCGAGCTGAGATCTTTACTTGCGTTTCTTTGGATGCTCCGCGATCTACGTCTCCGAACTGGATTACGCCTGGTTCTGTATCGATGTCGGACCGAATATTGCCTTTTACTTGAAGCTGCATCTCACCGTAGAAAGGCTTGCTGAAGACGACTGTGACGACCGCCGCTTTAGGCCCCACGAATGACTTCGTGTTGAACTCGCAAATGATGGTGCCCTCTTCGTAGGTCTTGAGGTCGGCCTTTTTGATACGAGGCGTTGTACATGCACAACTGCTGCGGACCGATTGTACGTGAATGTCCTCTTCGTACTTGTTCGTGAACTTGAACTCAAACACAGCATCTGATCCGCGCGGCACAGTTCCGAAATCATGGGATGATTCGGCGAACATCGCTTTGACCCATTCTTGTGCGGAGCACACAGAGGAAGTCAATGGAAGCAGACACAGACAGCAGGCAGCAGAAATCCAAGTAAGGCGATTCATCTAAGAAACCAATTCCTCTGGGGACAATTTCCATGCTAGCATAACAAGATGGCAGGCGGTGCCAGTTTATCAGTCACGTTCGCTCTGGGGAAGATTGAAACCGACAGAACATTAGGGCTGCTGCTTGAGATTTCTATCTTTCTCCGCTGCGGCATCCCGCCCTACTCTACCCCATTTCTCTGCAATGAAGGCGTCGACCAATAACTGCACTACGTGGTACGAGATCATCGGCAAAATGCTTACGCCATAATCAATGGCCAAGTTGATGCCAATCATTAAAGTCTTTTGACTACCTGCGAATCCAACCCCAATTGCCTGAGCTCTGCCAACACCTGTCGCTTTAGCAATCCAAACTCCCAAGAACAAACAAAACAGGTGAATTAAAAGGCCAATGATCACGACACCGACAACATCTCCAACTGTGACTAAACTAGTCGAATTGGGATCGAACCACCTCGAACCCATCTGAACAGCGCCAAGGGAAACCATTAAGAGAATTCCAACTTGGCAAGCCGCCGACAACGCCCCTTTTGCCTTCTTTGCCCAGTCGCAGAATTTCGGACTTTTCCATCGGATCACTTGCACGACGACAATTGGTAGAACTACCAACACAGACAACTCGCGAATCAATTCTCCAACACTCAACGTAGCACTGCTACCCATCAACAGTACTAACCACAATGGCGTCACAACAGCACAACTAAGGTTCGTCAAGATAGTTACGAAAATCGGAACAGTATCATCCCCACCGGCCTTGCGAGTAATCACAGCCGACGAAGCCAGCGTCGAAGGCACGCAACAGGCGACAATCAAACCGCCAGCAAGTTCACTCTGAAGCACGTAACGACTTAACCAACCCAAGATTGGTGTTAGCCCAAGACAGATGATTGAAGCCAACAATCCTGGCCAAGGACGCGAAACGGTTTTAGCAAACAGTTCCAGCGGCACAGGCGCGGCCATCATCGACATCACCGTCAGCACAATAATCGTTTTGAGCCAAGGAATCGATGCAACTGGCGACAACCACGCATGCCCCCAAAAGCCAATGCAGACAGCTAGCGCCAGTCCTATCAAGAAACTCTGTCCGCGAATTTTTTGTAGCATGAATCCTATCCAGCTTCGCGTCTTGAGCCCGCAATCAGTTCGCTACCCAGTCCAAATTAAGCCTGAGTCGCTTCAGCCCAAAGCTCTTTCGCGCCATGGTGCAATCTAGCTCCCACCTGCATGATCACGCGATGCGAAAGCGCGTTCGCAGCTTTGGCAGAGACTAGCGGATCGTAGCCGTGAGTAATTCCGTACAAGAACGCACCGGCGAACATATCTCCGGCGCCAGTCAAATCGCGAGGCTCGCAAGGCACTGTCGGAACGTGTCCTGTCGTGCCTTCAAAGCGAACGAAGGCGCCATTGGGTCCATCGGTGACCACGCAATTGGGAACCATCTCTTTTAGTTTTTCGAATGCAAGCTGCGAATTCTCGGCTCCCGTAATCGCCATCGATTCGGTCGCGTTACAGAACAGCAGATCCGACTGCGCTAGCGCTTCGCGAAACGCATCGCCGAACACGGCTGGGATAAAACCATCGGAACAGGTCAACGCGACCTTCGTACCTTCTTGCTTGGCGATTTGAATCGCTTGGCGAATCGCGTGCTGTCCAGTATCGGGATTGGCGAAGACATAGCCTTCGATGAACAGCCATTTACTTTCAGCGATGCGAGCTTGGTCCACATGCTTGGCAGCAAGATGGCTAGCGACTCCCAAAAATGTCCGCATGGTTCGCTCGCCATCGGGAGTTACAATCGCCAAGCAAGTGCCGGTCGCTTCGCCAACCAAAACCGGATTTCCGATTTCGATCTCAAGCTGCTGGAACTCTTCGGCATAGTGCAAACCGTAGCGATCGTCACCTACGCACCCGATAAAGGCAGACTTACCGCCCAACTGCGACGCGGCGATCACCGAGTTGGCTACGGACCCACCGCTGACCAAAACCAGATCATGCACCGAATCATGAAACTTGCTCAGCAACGAGTCTTGAGTCGTCTTATCCACAAGGACCATCGTTCCACGTTCGAAGTCCAGCGACTGAAAATCAGAGTCGCTCAAATCGAGGAAGATATCCACAATCGCATTACCTAGTCCACAAACATCAAAGCGTTTCATCGAAGTCCAAGTGCCTTTCGAACTGCTGAACAATTGAAACGACCCTATAATCAAGGGGTCGTCAAGTCGGCAAGGATTATGGCTAATAACCGACTGGTTGACCAGGATTAACTCTCGAACCCAGCCCAAAAATAGACGTTATGCTACCCTACAAACCCCATCCACTATTGAAAAACGGCCACCTGCAAACCATGTTGGTCGGCGTAGTGTCTGGGGCACGCCCACCCAATCAGACCATCAGCTTGCCGATCGATCTACCCGATGGCGAGCAGATGATGGTGCATGAGGAACTGGGGCCAACGCTTTCTAGCGATGCTCCTCTAGTCATTCTGGTCCACGGTCTAGGCGGTGATCATTCAGCACCCTACTTGGAACGAATCGCCTATCAACTTCGAAGACGCAATCGGCAAGTTTGGCGAGTCGATCTGCGCGGAAGCGGCATGGGCTTTGAACTAGCATGGCGTCCGGCGCATGCGGGAGCCAGCGACGATCTTTTCGCGGTCATTGCCAAAGCTAGAACTGTTCACCCGAACTCGCCAATCTTCCTTGTGGGTTTTTCTCTCAGCGGGAACATTGTCTTGAAGATGTTGGGAGAGTTTGCGGAAGGCCGATTCTCAATCCCATTGGAGCAAGCGGGGATTGGCGAAGCAATTGCCTTCGCACCGCCGATGGACTTGAATGACTGCGCCGACAACATGGATCGCTTCAGCCGTCGCATCTACACTCGCTACTACGTAAAGAATCTTCAGCAGCAAGCAGCTCGAAAGCGCGATCTGTTCGCGCAGTGGCAAGAGCGACCGACTCAGCCCTCAATTAAAACCATTCGACAGTTCGACGCTCGCTACACAGCACCGCTGGCTGGCTTTCGGGACACGGGACACTACTACGGACAATCCAGCAGTATTCAATGGCTGCCCAGCATTCAAACGAAGACGGAAATCATCCTCGACCGTCACGATCCGATCGTGACCTGGCGCAGTCATCTGAAAGCCACCTTCGATCCCAAGTGGGTGCGCTTCACGCACACCAGCCATGGCGGACACATGGGCTACTTTGGAATCGATGATCAAAAGCGATTGATTCGCTGGATGGAGTACTACGTCATCGAACGAACTGCATCGGCTACTTTCGAGCAGCACTAAAGCGAATCAGATTCTTGCGATAGCCCAATTCGCGCGGATCGATGCGGACGCACTCGCGCATTGTGTTGATCGCTCCTTCGATGTCACCGGAATGGAACTGAACTTCTGCCAGTGTGTCTCGATAGACCGCAGAACTGGGGACTAGCTCTACAGCCTTGCTGGACAACTGCAGGGCCTGGTCCAACTTGACATCGCTCTTGGCATACATCCAAGCGAGGTTGTTCAACGTCATGGCATCGTTGGGCCATTTCTCAAGCTGCGCCTTTAACGACGCTTCAAACTGACTCAGTAATTCATTGGCGAAATCAGTCTTTCCAGCTTTGGCCAACAATG
>CAYWNG010000255.1:0-8591 GCA_964458685.1 uncultured Pirellulaceae bacterium | reverse complement strand
CGCTTTACTATCGGCGTTGTTGATATCGCTTAGAAGCTTCGAGCAAAATCGCTCGCTCGCGTTCAGTCAGGCTAGCTTCGCCTTCGCGGCTGATCTTGGCTAAGATCTCGTCGACCTGTTGGTCCTGGCGAGATTGCTCTTGTTGGACTCGCGGCGCGGCTTTGACATTCCGCTTGCCCTTGTTCGACTTTGCGGCTGGCAAAAATCTGTCGACGATCTTCTCTAAATTCCAACTGCGTTTGTAGTACAGAAAACCAAAGCCGACTCCTCCTAGGTGAGCGGCATGGGCGATGCCAGTTCGCCATTGTGGAGTGCTGATCTGTTGAATTAATGGGTATAGATCGTACAACACGTAGATCCCCAGCAGCCAAATGATCGGTACTGGAATGAAGAAATAGATGTTCACCGTATAGCCTGGATTCCACATCGCAAACAGGCAGAACAGCGCCATGATCGCTCCCGATGCGCCAATGGCGGGCGCACGTGTACCGGTGGCAAGTTGTATGGCGATGTACGCGATACCAGAGAAAATCGCTGCGGCAATGTAGAAGAAGAGAAACTCGCGCGAGCCGTAATGCAGTTCCAAAGATCGCCCGAACCAAACCAGCACGACCATGTTCATCAAGATATGCCAAATGCCGAAGCGATCATGCAGGAAAGCCGATGTCACCAGTCTCCAAACTTGGCCACTCATCACTTTATCGGTATCCAGAGCCAGCCATTTCTCGACGATGGACTGGTTGGAAAACGCAAGTTCCCCGTCGTCACTCCTGCGCGGGCTCCCTCGTTCTACAAAAAACAGTTGAGCAATAAAGACCAGTACGGTGAGAATGACAATACGCTTGACTGTGGGAGTGTCCCCCAGAATCGAAGGCGAGCGGTCGTCCTCGCGTATGTAGTCTCGGCTGTAAATTCCCATTGTCGCAACTCGAACTGAACTTGTGGGCTTCAAAATTCGCCCTTGAGTATAGCCAAAAGGTCGCGGATGTAATCAACGCATGGCTTAAGTGGGCGAACTTGATGGTCTTCTGCTACAATAGAGGATGCTAAACCCTACCTCGTTGAAATGCCATGACATGGTATCCCACCTCTCCCCTGCCCCGCCTCGAACTATGCTTTCACCCAGAGTTTGGACGATTGTCCTCTGCCTTCTCTTGAATACGGCGAGTCTATCCGCACAAGATTCGGATGAAAATTCCATCAACTTTGCGACAGATGTCCGGCCGATACTTTCTGATAAGTGCTTCAAGTGCCACGGGCCAGATAAGCAGCATCGAGCGACTGAGCTGCGGTTGGACGAACAAGAGTCGGTGCATGCCTTAGCGGTCAAGCCGGGCGATCCTGACGGTAGCGAGTTGATTCGACGGATTGTTTCAACCGATCCAGACCTGTTGATGCCGCCGCCCGATTCCAAGATGAGCTTAACGGATAGCGAACGCGAGATCTTGCGAAAATGGGTAGCTTCGGGAGCTAAGTTCTCCAAGCATTGGGCATTCGAACCTCCCGTAGCGGTCGCGTTGCCGCAGATCGACGCTGCCTCGCCTTGGAGTCAAAGCTCCAACGCAGTCGATGCATTTGTTGCCAAGCGATTAAAGGAACTCAAGCTCACGCCATCGAAACCGGCTGAACCCGAGACGCTTGTCCGCAGGCTCTACATGGACTTGATCGGACTGCCTCCCACCGTAAGTGATGTTCAGCAGTACGTTGACTCAACCGATCCGCAGCGCTACGAGCAATTGGTGGATCGACTATTGGCGGACTCGCACTTTGGAGAACGTTGGGCTATCGATTGGTTAGATGCGGCTCGTTATGCAGACACCCACGGCTATCAAAATGACCGTTATCGAGCAACTTGGCCATGGCGAGATTGGGTTGTCGATGCGCTGAACAAGAATTTACCCTACGATCAATTCATCACTTGGCAGCTTGCTGGCGATTTACTTCCGAATGCGACTCGCGAGCAGATTTTGGCGACGGCATTCAATCGCTTGCACCGTCAAACCAACGAAGGCGGAAGTATTGAAGAGGAGTTTCGCGCCGAGTACGTGGCGGATCGCGTGAATACGTTTGGAGCGGCGTTCTTAGGTCTGACTTTGGAATGCGCACGTTGTCACGATCACAAGTATGATCCGATCGGACAACGCGAGTACTACCAGATCGCAGCCTTCTTTAACAGTATCGATGAATCGGGGCTTTACTCGCACTTCACCGACGCCGTTCCCACGCCTGCGTTACAGTTGAGCACCGATCAACAGGAGCAAGCAATCAAGGAACTGAAGTCCAAGATTCTCGAAAAGGAAAAGCAGCTCGCAGAATTTCGCTCGTCGGAGTCGATTGCCGCGTTTACCAAGGATCGCCAAGCCTTGGCAAGTCGCATCAGCGACAAACTCAAACAATCGCAGATCGCGCAGTTTAGCTTCGACGAAATCAAAGGTGGCAAGACAGTCAACAGTACCAAGCCTGATTCGTTCGGCAAAACGCACGACGATCCGCAATTGGTCGACGGTGTCGTGGGCAAAGCTCTGTCGCTTAGCGGTGAAAACAGCGTGACAATGAGCGAAGGTGGAAGTTGGGAGCGAAATCAACCGTTCACTTTTTCTCTGTGGCTGAAGGTGCCTAAGAAATTCGATCGAGCCGTGCTGTTGCATCGTTCACGAGCTTGGACGGATTCCGCCAGTCGTGGGTACGAACTGCTGATCGAAAATGGGAAGCTCAGTGCCGCGCTGATTCACTTCTGGCCTGGAAATGCGGTTCGGGTGTTGAGCAAGCTTGATGTGCCGTTGAATACTTGGTGTCAAGTGACTTGGACTTACGATGGCTCAAGTAAAGCTGGCGGCCTTAAGCTCTGGATGAATGGCCAGCCTCTCGAAACAGAGATTGTTCGCGACAATCTCACCCAAGCGATCAAAGGTGGTGAAGCCAACGAACTGGCGATCGGCCAACGCTTTCGTGATGTTGGTTTTAAAGGTGGCGAAGTCGACCAGCTACGGATTTTCCAAGCTTGTTTGAGCGACTTGGAATGCGCGATGTTGTACTGGCAAGATACTCAAGCTGACAAAATTGCCGACCAGTTATCTAGCGTTACTCAGTCGCAGTTGCAGCAGTTCGCCGACCTCAGCTCGCCTGATCGCGCAAAGATTGAGGCTGAGCTTTTCGATTTACGAGCGCAACTCGCCAAAGCTTCTGATCCTATTCCTGAGATCATGGTGATGCGCGAGCTTCCTAAGGCTCGACCAACTTTCATCTTGCGTCGCGGGCAATATGACGCGCCGTTGGAACAAGTGGAGCGTGGTGTGCTGGAGTCGATTTTGCCGATGACTGTGCAAGAGGGGAAGCTGCCGAGCCGACTTGATTTGGCTCGATGGTTGACCGATCCTCAGCATCCTTTGACTTCGCGAGTTGCCGTGAACCGAATTTGGCAGAGCTTGTTCGGTCGAGGCTTAGTGAGCACGATGGAAGACATGGGATTGCAGGGATCTGTACCCACCCATCCGCAATTGTTGGATTGGCTGTCACGTCATTACGTTGAAAGCGGTTGGAATACGAAAGCTCTGATCAAGTTGATTGTCATGTCCAACGTTTATCGTCAGTCGTCGAACCTGACTTCGGAACTCGTACAGGTCGATCCAGAGAATCAATGGCTCGCTCGCGGGCCTGCGGTTCGACTATCAGCCGAGCAACTGCGCGATGCGGCTCTGGCTTCGAGTGGTCTTCTGGTCGATCGACTGGGCGGAGCTCCCGTCAAACCTTATCAGCCTGAAGGGTTGTGGGAAGAGAAATCCGGCGAGGCCTATCATCGCGACAAAGACGAAGGCAGTCGTCGTCGCAGCTTGTACACATTCTGGAAACGCACTTCGCCGCCGCCGAGCATGATGACTTTCGACGCCAGCAATCGCGAAGTCTGCGTAGTGCGTCGACAATCGACTTTGACTCCACTACAAGCTTTGGTCCTGCTTAACGATCCTCAGTTTGTCGAAGCCGCGCGAGCGTTGGCTGATCGTGTGCTGAATGAACAAACAGATATAGCCAGTCGCTTGACGGCGGTCTTTCGACGATTGACCGCGCGTAAGCCGACTGGTGCCGAGCTTGAAGTGTTGACCAAGATGCTTCAACAGCAGGAAGAGTATTTCAAATCGACACCTGAGGCTGCTGCGAAGTTTTTGGATGTCGGCGACTACAAGGCTTCAGAGAATACCAATCCTGTCGAGCTAGCTGCGCTGACGGCAGTCGTAGAGGGATTGTTGAGCTACGACGAATTTGTGATGAAGAGGTAGATCATGAGTGAAATCAATAAAACGACGCAACAAACTGCTAACGTAGCTTCAAACTTAGCTGCCAAGCTGACTCGCCGATATTTTTTCGGTCAATCGACGCTAGGGATTTCGACGGCAGCGCTCGCAGGCGTGCTGGGCAGAGATTTTCTCTTGGGCGATCCGCTGCATGCGTCCGATCCGAAGTTGGCGGGAAGTACGCTGGATAACATCGGCAAGGGTGGATTGCTAAAGCAGTTCCATCATCCGCCTAAGGCCAAGCGAATCGTGTATCTGTTCATGAGCGGTGGACCGTCGCAGATCGACCTGTTTGACTACAAGCCTCGATTGAATCAGGACCACGGCGTCGAACTTCCAGAATCCGTGCGCAAGGGACAACGCTTAACGGGCATGTCGGGTAATCAAGCAACTTTACCGCTTGCAGGGTCGGCTTTTGCTTTTAAGCAGCATGGTCAGAGCGGTGCGTGGCTCAGTGAGTTACTTCCCTACACTGCTAAAGTTGCCGACCATTTGTGCTTCGTGAAGTCGGTCTTTACCGAAGCGATCAATCACGACCCGGCGGTTACGTTCATTCAGACAGGCTCACAAGTCGCTGGTCGTCCGTCATTGGGCGCTTGGTTGGATTATGGATTGGGGACGACCAACGAGAACCTACCAGCTTTCTGCGTTCTGGTAACCAAGAACAAAGGCGGTCAGCCGCTGTACTCGCGTTTGTGGGGCAGCGGTTTTCTTCCCGCGAGTCATCAAGGCGTGCAATTGCGAGCTGGATCTAGTCCAGTGCTGTACCTAAGCAATCCTGACGGAATCTCGCGCGAGTCGCGACGACAACTGCTGGATGGCATCAATCAGTTGCATGAGCTTGAGCGAGCTCAGCGATTGGACCCGCTGATTGAACAGCGCGTAGCTCAAAGCGAGATGGCTTTCCGCATGCAGGCTTCGATTCCCGATGTGGCGGACTTTAGCAACGAGCCCGAAAGTACGTTTGATCTGTATGGTCCCGATGCGAAGACTCCAGGGACATTTGCAGCAAACTGCCTGTTGGCGCGAAGATTACTGGAGCGAGACGTCCGTTGTATCCAACTGTTCCACAAAGACTGGGATCATCATGGCGGCTTGCCAGGTGCAATTCGCGGCGAGTGCAAGCAGGTCGATCAGGCCTCGGCGGCCCTCGTTCAAGATTTGGCTCAACGCGGCTTGCTGGAAGATACGCTAGTGGTTTGGGGCGGAGAATTCGGCAGAACTTCTTACAGCCAAGGCAAGCTTACCGCCAAAGATTACGGTCGTGATCACCATCCGCGGTGCTTCACGATGTGGATGGCTGGCGGTGGTGTTCGTGGTGGCACAAGCTATGGTGCTACAGATGAGTACAGCTACAACATCGCGGAGAATCCAGTTCACATTCACGACATCAACGCAACCATCCTTCACTTGATGGGGATTGACCACCAACGATTGACCTTCAAATATCAAGGCCGACACTATCGCCTTACCGATGTCGAGGGTAATCTTATTAGCGGGGTCTTGGCATAAGTTGCCAAGCAAGGATATTGGTTACTTAGGAGTTCGAACGAATCGGTTCGCGCGAACTCTCTTCATTCGTGACCGGACCCAACCCAATCTCACCACTGGAGCCATGATTCATGCCCGCCAAAAATGTTCTCGGAGGCGAACTAGAGACCTGCAGCATGGATCCTATGACCGGGTTCTACCGCAACGGTTGCTGCAATACTGGTCGTGAAGACGAAGGCATGCACTTAGTCTGTGCTGAGATGACCGACGATTTCCTGGCATTCTCCAAGAGTCGCGGCAACGACCTATCAACGCCAATTCCCGAGTATGATTTTCCAGGTCTAATGGACGGAGATCGTTGGTGTTTATGCGTGCTGCGCTGGAAGGAAGCTCATGAGGCCGGTAAAGCACCCAAGGTCAACTTGCGGGCAACGCACATCAGCACGCTTGAGTTTGTGGACCTAGACATCCTACGCGAGTTTGCCACCGAGGATTCTTTCGACTAGGGCTTCTCCTTTTTTGAGTCCTGTGTGAATTTTGTGGCTAGCTCCGGTTCATTTAGGCAATAAAGTGACTAGAAGAAAGTGACTAGCCACGAAAAGGCACAAAAGGCACAAAAGTGAGTTTGCGTCAAAACGCATAATCCAATCCGAATGTCCAGCCACGAAGTGGCGACAGATCGTTAGCCCCGGGTGAGCGCGGCGAGGCCCGCGAGCCAAGCGTAACCCAGGGTCATCGTCGGGCATGGTTTGGCGGTGAGGGCTTATGTTTCCCATTTCAGAGGACTTTATTCGAACCGCAACATCAGTAACGGCAACCATTCTGCGGGGCGTAGGCAGATCGTGTGTGATGGCAAGGCGCTTAGGAAGCAATCCCAGTTATCGCCCTCACCGCTTATGGCTCGCATTACTCGCCACGCGGCTCTGCCGCGAATTAGTCAAACGCTTAAGGGTACTGTCGGCGTGCGGGAGAGTTTCATGCTCGTGCTATGACGGACAAACGAGCTGCTGAAGTGTTGGAGGATGCCGGCTTGTAGCGAGAAGCCTAAAGTACCGACCGGGCAAGCCGGTGGGATTGAAAACTGAAGACGACGGACGGCGATTTGTTGGTAAGAAAATGGGGGCAAGAAGATTTTTGGATAAGGGGAATTAGTAGGTCAAGATCAAGTGTCGATAGCAATTGAATCAAAGCTTCGCAGTTCGCCCTTTTCATTGGCTTGCCAGATTTGCTTTGAATGCACGTCATAGGCGGTCAACCAACCGCCCTTGCAGCACTTGGTGTCGATGCAAACTAAGTAATCCAGATCCAACACTTCAGGTTGCGGTGTGTGGCCTACGAAAACAGTTTTCCCCGAACTGTGGCGACTGGGGGGAATGTAATCTCTCAGTGACAGCCATCGCAGCGTCTCGTCGTTCTGCTGGTCCATGGGAATTTCTGGATTGTAGTTACCATGGACAAAAATGTGTGTGGCGGTTTCGTAATAAGATCGACAGCTCTCCAAGAATTGCCAGTGCGATACAGGTATCAAGCTGAGCTTGCCGCTTGAACCGTATGAGTCAAGAGCTGTGTCGCCGCCGCAATTCAGCCAAAACTGAAACTCGGCTTTGTTATCTCGAGCGAGCAACATCATTTGATCATGGTTGCCAAGAATGGGAATCAACTGACATTGAGTGGCAAGCTTGATTAAGCGATCGAGAACGCCTTTAGAGTCGATCCCACGATCCACGAAATCGCCAAGTGGAATGATGGTGTCGCTGGGACCAGGATCGATGGCTTGAAGCACTGCTTCTAAGGCTGCCGAACATCCGTGAATATCACCAATTGCAATTGTTCTGGACTGACTGTTCGTAGCAAACTGTATCATCGTTACAGCCTATGTGGTCAGGATAGCCTCTTCCGTGCTTTCAAGAGACGTAGACTGTAGTCTGTGCAAAGTCTGAGTTTTGATCAAGTAGAGATTCGTGGATTGAATCTCGCGGGGGTTTAGGCAAAGTTAAGGTTCTGGGGTTTGTGGAATCGGTAGAGACTCAGAGTTATCGTGAGCCGTACCCAGTAGATTCAGCCCAGGAATATCGCTCCACCACGGCAGGTCTCGCGAGTCGACAGCTCGAACAGTGAACGATGCACTTGGAATATTCTCGTAAGGATTCTCGAACGCCCAACCTTCGGAAGGCTCGGGTAGTTGGTGCGCTTGGCAATAGAGCTTGTGATTGTGGTCCAGCCAAACAAGCGTCTCGGGAGGCAGTCGCCGGCTCATCATGCCCGTTGCATTTTGTAGCTCCTGTTTAGCTCCGGTGAAATCTTCACGAGCCGCTTTGGCAATGGCCAAGTTGTGATGTGCGGCAGAGGCAGGCAACCAACCATCAGCGACTTTTTGCCAGTACATTTCCGCAGTTTGCCACTGGCCTTTCTTCGCCGCTCGAACGCCTCGCCAGACTCGCCACGAGCCCGGTTGGAACAAGGGAACGGCCAAGCGAACGCGGTCTTTCTCAACCACGGGGCTAAGAGTCCTCCACGTTTCTCTCGCGCAAGCAGCTACCAATTGCTCGGCCGGTTGTGCGCTGATGTTCTGGAGATCAGGATAGCGCGCTGCGATGTCCTTTGATTGAATCTTGAACTGGTGCGAGCCCAATGTCTTTCCGGTGTGCGTGTCCAAAACAGTCCACGACATGGCCATGTGATAGCCCGCATCTTTGGTGTTTTGGTTTTGTGTACCCAAGCGTTGGAAGAAGACTTGGTTCATGTTCTGCTCAGCCAGCTTGGGCTGTTGCTCATCGCCCGCGAAATCCAATCGGTACCGGCACACCACCC
>CAYWNG010000254.1:0-8602 GCA_964458685.1 uncultured Pirellulaceae bacterium | reverse complement strand
GGACTTACGGACTGTTCGCTGCGAACCCATTTGGCGTTCAGCCTTTCGTAGGTAAAGGCGAATTGACGGATGGAGTCAAAATCAAAAAATCTGAGCAGTTGAAGTTCCGTTATCGCGTCATGTGGCACAACGGAATCACGGATAGCAAAGTGCTAGATCAAGTGTTCGATGAATTCTCCAAGTCGGCTTTTCCTCAACTTTAGGTTCAGTCGAGTGGAATGTGAATCAACCGTTTAATTAACTCAATCGCGTGCGATGGCCTATGCTGTTCGCACGCGTTTTTCATTTACTCTCAGCTTGGTGTTTCGCGATGGCCATCGATTGGAAAAATCTTGGTGATTCATGGTTGGTTGAAGACCCACGGCATGCCTTGGGTTGGAACTCAGGTGTTGAAGGTCAACACGAAGACCAGCAGTTGAATGAGTACTTGAATCTCAAGCTCGCTGTAATGGGTTTAGCAACACCGCCGATGGAAAAGTCGGCGCTCTGGGGTGGGCAACTTCTGTCCAGCCTGCGCGAGAATTCGAGGCTATTGGAATCTCACCGCGCAGCCATCGATCATCGAATCGAATCCTACCTGGGATCATACTTCGAAGGGGCCTACGAGGATGGTCCACCCGTTTTGCCGCGTCCAACTCTAGTGTTGGATTGGCATGGTATGGCCAGGCTGCTCAGTCTGCCTGCTGGAGGCGTGCGATTCAGCAATGATCTCTTGACCAGTTATCGAATTCACAATGGCGTGCTGCACAATCCCAAAGCCGACCGGCGCACGACGCAAGGAACGTTTCATGTATGCGACGGCGGTCTACCAATCCCAGACGATAAGCTGCAAGTTCCAAGAAGCGTGTTCGCTAAGCTCTTGTGGCATGCAGTCCGTCCACCCGAGGCGATGTTACAGCTTCCTTACTGCAGCGGCTTAGATGGCGAGTCGAAAACCTTCGTCAGTCTATTGATTCGTCCACTCGTTTGCCCCGCAGTGAGCGGTTATTGCCGTCACAAGACGATGGAAGTTCGCTTCTTCGCGCCCGGCGGTTTAGTGAGCAACTTAGACTTTGTTGAATCGATCTTCGGCAACGCGGGCGACCCACTACTGCCCGACAACGATGCTGGTTTGGATTACTTACACTGGTCTGGCCACACCGGCTGCGTCATTCTCGCGCCTCACCTATGCAAGCTCACGAAACAACAATTGGGCTTACCGCATTGGGACAACGCCAGTGATCGTCAACGTCGTGATGGCATGTGTTGGAAGCAAGCCGACGAACTCTACAACGGCGGATCGGCGTTTAAGGTAACTTGCCGAGACGAACGTG
This sequence comes from uncultured Pirellulaceae bacterium, assembly GCA_964458685.1. Classification (GTDB taxonomy): domain Bacteria; phylum Planctomycetota; class Planctomycetia; order Pirellulales; family Pirellulaceae; genus Aureliella. Next base: position 7,289 of record CAYWNG010000254.1, on the reverse strand, counting down.
GTGTTATCGTCACGATTATTGCAGACAACTATTACGGATACTGCAAGAAAGAGGTCAAGACACAGATCAGTTATGCGGCCAACTTGCTGGGCAATGTCGAGGAAGAGCATGCCGGAGGAACGTTAGCGTTTCCAAGCTGGTCCTTAGGCGACGAATTTCAACTGAACAGCACGCGATATAACGGTCGTACGTTTGCGGATGTGGCTCGCGACTACAGTGATTTCATCGATGTCAAACCTGAAGGCTACGGGATTGACCGGAACTGCGACACGCTGATCTACGTTCCAGAGAATGCCTTGGCTAGCTTGAACACTCAGACGATGTCTTGGACCGATGCCAAGGGTCAGATGCAGTCGATTCGCATTGAGGCCAACAAGGTCTACATGTCTCCGGCTGGCTATATGATTCGCATGGACAAGCATCCCGCCGCGCCTAGTTGGCGGCTGATCGGAACAAGCAGCGAGGGCATCGTTTGCCATAAGCCATGCACCGTCAGCGGTGGTGGCAAAAGCGAGATTAGCAAATCATTGCGTGACTACATGCTTAGTGGGCCGATCTTCGTGAACGACTTGGACGAAGACTTCCGCAAGTTGGACGAGATCTTTTCGTGGGACTATGCCACGCGCTGGCGTCCCGAGTCTACTGAGAAACCGGATTATTCTCAGGCTGGCAGCCGCCCCGTGATGGACCCTCGGCGAACTTTAGGAAGCGTGATAAAGCTGTTCACTCCGTCGCGCGAGTACACGGACGAATACAATCAATGGCTCAAGGCAATCCCGAGCTATATCTATGCGATGGCTTTCATCATCAAGCGATTCTGCAAGCCTGAGTGGCAAGGAAACTGGCGACAGTACTTTAGCGTCGACGTGGTGAACGGTTATCCAGGCCACGAGCTCAAGTTTGGCAATCGCAAGCTGGTTGGAATGTACTTGCGTGTTGGTGTGGACACCGAAGGTCGTTGGCAAATCTTTAAGCTGCGACAAGATTTCGCTGCAGCACAAAAGATCCAGCTTGAAGACGATATTACCGCTTCGGTCATTGTGCCCGGACGCTTTCTTCAAGCCAGCAATGTGACGACCGGCGCTGAACGAGGCTTTAGTCAAAAGTTTGTCGCTAACTGCGAGTATCGTTTGTTCCAGCGTCCAGATGATGCGGTGCATCGCGGGCTGGACAAACAGACCGAAGCTGATATGGCCGAGCTGAAAAACTTCTTCTGCAACTTCGAACCTCTGGATCGACAGCAAGCGTTGGACTTGGTCGCCGATGTAATCAACTTCGAGCAATACACGGCTCCGATGCAGTCCATGATCAAGGATGCGATCGATACCGATGCGTCGTATTTAGTTAGTTCGGCGCATCCGAGAATCGTCGATGGAGCACCCACGAAGAATCCTCGCTATCTGCAGGATCGGCCTGACTTAAAGAATCCAACTCAACGCTACATCGCCATGCAGGGAGTGCGTTTACTACGATCGCTCAGTGCCGATGCAGCGGTGCTTCATCCCGTAACTTCGGTACTCTCCGGCCGCCGTAATAATCCGCCCGAGCCCGGTAAAGGCATTCGATCCCTGGCTGTTTACAACCCGATCCATTACCAAGAGTTGCCCGAACTGTTCATGGACTATGTTTGTTCGTTGACCGGGAAGAGTCCGTCGATGACAGGTGCTGGAAGTGAAGGCGCACTGACTAAAGGACCATTTAACGCGCTGCTTCCGGTTCACGACTTGAACGCAAATATGGTCGGTATGATCCTCACCGGCTTGGGAGGCTTTTCCACGGCTGCTGGTCATGTTGGATCGAAGATGGAAGTCGGCCATGACATCAGTTTCTTAGTCCCTGAACTCTGGTGTCGACTGACGCCACAAGAACGCGACCCGGCATTCTTGATTCGCGAGAAAATGCTTGAGAAGCTCGAAGATTTCGAATACAACCGCAAGCCAGTACTCGCCAGCCGACTTGGCTATCGCATTTCGGCGAGATTCGTACGTAGGTTCTTTGGGCGAATGTTTGACAATCCCGATCGGGTATTCACTCCGGAACTTTTATGCCCCGAGACGCAGGACATGGAGGGCTTCGTGGATGGCATCAATCACATTGTGGAAGCTCAACATCGCGTCGCTTTGCAGTACTTCGAAGATGGCAGTTACGAATTGGCGATTCCACCGTTGCAAGCGGTGTTGTCGACCATGGCCCACGGTTCTTGGAATGGCAAGTCGTTGAGCGATCCAGAAGTTCGGCAGATGTTCACGCTTGAATCGATGTTTGCCAGCGATTGGTATCGCGCTAGAGTCGAAGCCAAGCGGAGTATTGATGTTAAGTTGTGGCGACGCCATCAAGCCTACCTACAAGAGTTCATGGCCATCAGCAAGCGAACTCGCTTGACCGATCGCATTGATCTGGAGAGTCGTTTAGCGCACATTGAATCGCGGTTGAAGTTCTTTGAGTCCGAAGACTATCGTCAGCGCATTGAGGGGACGATTGGCGCCGATCCAGCACTGCTTAAGAATTCATAGCCCTAGCCAGCGTCGCCAGAATTTGGAGTCTCGTTATTTGGATTTAAGGCCGAAGACCTGACCGTTTACCTAGCCCAGCCTGGCCAGCCTGGAGGACCCAACGGGCTGGGACTAATCCGGATTAATCCCACCCCGCTGCGTTAGCGAGGGACTTCTTGGGTTCGTCTGGAGAACATAGCAACGCCGGTCCCTCGCTAACGCTTCGGGTTGAGCAATAGCCAAATAGCGCAACTTCAAAACTAACGCATCGGGTTGTGAAAGCGCTCAAGAGTGCAACATCAAAACTAGCGACTGCTGTTAAACAATCGATCGCTCAATCTCATCTTGCGAATCGCACTACAAGATTGCTAGTTAGAGGTGGGGTCCGACTTGAGATTCTCTGCGCCTTGCAAATCAGGCGCGCGAAGGTTGGCGGCATCGCCGAGCAATTGACGGATGAATTGAACTTTGGGGTCTTTGCGTCCTAAGTTCTTCTCTGATCGAAGGTAGTCTTGGACATAACGCATGAGCTCTTTGTGTTCAGGTACCTTGAAGCGGTCGCCTTTTTGAAGGATCGGAAGATATTCAGGCATGTTGCCAAAGTTCCTGGTACCCGCAACTTGGCAGGGGAACCAATGCCCTTCGCCGTCTTCATCCTCAAGATAAAATTCGGGATAGCAGTGATTGGGAATCCAAACGCATCGTGCAGGAACACGAGCCGCTCGGCAAAGGGCGATGAAGATGCTGGTCATCTCCTCGCAATCTCCTTTGCGATCCTTCAGAGCTTTAGCGACAGTCTTTAATTCGCCGTTCTCATAACTGATGTTGTCACGAACCCAGTCGTACAGCATCTCCACTCGCTTCCAGTCGGTAAGCGGATCGCTGTCGTTGATTGTTTTGACGATCTTCTTGATCTCGGCGATACCTGGATCGATATACGGACTGCTGCCCAGATAGTTCTTGATTTCGCTGGGAGGTCGCTTGGGAATGACCAGCTTGGTGTTATCTTGTGGACCTTTGATGTGGAACTTTTCGATGCGAACCTTGATCGTGGCCGTGACAGGTTCAGCGGGCGTAGCCACGGGAATAAACATCAGCATCTGTTTGTTGCCGCCAGGCAGGTCACGCCACTTGAGCTGTACGCGATCCGGAAAGTTTGTCTCGACAATCGTGACCTTCTGCTCGGGCCACTCGGTAGGAAAGACGGTTTGAGCTTGTGTGCTTAGGAGATTACCGTCGACAGGTGCGATGTTAACACCGATCAGCATCTCGATCGTCTTTGGAGCGTAGTACTCAACGAGAGGAGCTGCAGGAGTTTCACTCTTGGTCTTGGCTTCGCCTTCGGCTTTCTCCTGACAGTTCGCAGGAAGCGTAGTGGAGAAGAAAGCGAACAGACAGAGTTGAAATTTTGCCCAACTTTTCCAACGCAACATCGTAACCTCACTTGCTAAACAACTTAGCGGGCACGCTCCACATACTCTCAGTCTAGTCCGCAAAGATTCGGATGCTAACTGAGTTCACGCATCTAGTGCGAAGACTGTGCCAAAGGATTGCTGCGGGAGTGCGTCGAATGGGAAGAAAGGCGGGTGCAGCGGCAACTCCCCCAAGCTGACGCTGCCCCGAACCCGACTTTGTACGAATTATCTTCCTGGAGGAAGATTGCTCATCGGCTGATTGTTCATCGGAGGTGCGGCAGGAATCGATCCGTAATAAGGATCTGGCATACCAACTTCGCCGCCATAGCTGGAATAGCCAGCGCAACCCGAGCATCCATCGTGCGCGTGCTCGACGCAGTTGTCTCGACAAACGGCACCGCGAAATGGGCGGAATGGCATCCATCCGTGTCCACAGCCCGTCAAGCTAAGTACAACCAGTCCAATCAATCCAAGCTTTTTCATCATTGTTTCCCCGTAATATTTTCAACAACCGCTAACGTCGCTGTTGATCCGAAGAAACTTACCCCTCAGTAAATGATGTGCAAACGAAACATGATGAAAAATCGCAACATTTTCGCATTTGGATCTCGGTGAGTATCAAAGGTATGGTGAAACACCGTTAGGCTCGGGGTCCCAATGTCGCTTAACGGCGATTTCATTTAACGGCAAGCCGGAGGCGACTGTGCGTCTTACGTGCCGTTGCGTGCTGGTTGATGAACAGCAATAAAGGCAGAAGAACAGTCGCCTCCGGCTTGCCGTTAAACGAACCGTTAAACTATTGTCGCGAGACTGCTAGTTTTGAGCTTGCTACCGGAGAGTCGTGGGGAGATTGCTCTTGAGACTCTGCTCAAAGGTCAGATTGTCAATTTCGTGAACATTCAGCTCGCGAACAAACTTCTCGCCAGCTACAAGATAGAGTGGTCGGCAAGGCTCAGATTGCTCGGTCGAGAGCCCGTAGTGGCGCGTCAGCTCAAGTGTAGCTAAGAAGAGCGCTACCAAGGTGCTCTTGTGCATTTGAGGCTGGAAGAGCGACGTTAGCTCCACTTGCTGATGGTCGCAGACCAATTTATGGATGCGCTGCATGTGCACATGGATCGGCGTGTCGTCATAAACCACCTGTTGAGACGGCGTGGCGTTGCGCTCTCTGAGGATTCTTCCAAAAGCGCTGACCAAATCCCAGACTTCGATGGGCTCGATCTGTTGGTTTCCCGAATCGACTGGTTTAGCGGGTAGATCGTTGGACAGTCTGTTGTAGCGCAGTTGCCATCGTCGGCTTTGCTCGTCCAGTAGACTGGAAGCGTCGCGGATGCGCTTGTATTGAATGAGCCGCTCGACCAAGTCGTCGGAAATCTCCTGAACGGGTGGTTCCGACGAGTCCACTACTTCGTCCGCGGTTGGGACCGCTTGCTTGGACTTCATCTCGATCAGCACGCTGGCGACTTCGAGAAAATCTCCTACGTCGTCAATCTGCAGTTCGACGAGCACATCCAGGTAATCCAGGAATTGCCCTACGATTTTTGCCAACGGCAACGTGGCCAAATCCAGCTCTTCCCGGCGGACGATGTGCAGCAATAGGTCCAGCGGACCAAAATACTGTTCGACATTGACCTGAAAGGGCTGGTTCATAGGACCGGTACTTTAGAGCTTCGTTGCAACCAAGTATCCAGATTGGTAACTGGCCTTGGTAAACTAATCCTTACTACATGTATCCCCATATTCGATAGGTCAGCGCGGTCCGTTTCCCGAAAAGGACGTACCAGACGTTTTCAATACCGATCCTGGCCAACCCAAACAGGATTGGCCAGCTTTGGAGATATGGGCGCTTGGGTTAGCCAGCAAAGCTTTCGCCTGTGTTGGTTGTTGATGGCGCTGGTGTAGCCGACTCGTCGCCCTGTCGTGAGCGAGTGCGTGGCTTGCGACCGCGGGGCTTGGACTGGGTTTCGGGGATCATTTTTGGGTCTAGAAGTTGCAGCATCCGAGAAATGCACAGACGATTCACGCTGATGTTCAAGCGTCCAGCCTCGTCGCACATGGCTTCGTGCAAGCTCTTCGGCAAGCGAACGGTAATCATGCGTTGGGGGTCGTTGGGATCGTTTTCTGGCAAGTCGCGGCTGCGTAGCGCGGTAAGCATCAACTGGATTTGGTGATACTGCTCGGTTCGCAGGAACTGGCCAAAGTCGGTGAAGTCGCTGAACAGTTCATTGATCATGCCACAGCCCCCCATCAGCTCGCGGTAAAAGCAAACCCAAGTTGGAGCGTTAGTGAAAAGGTCGTTAGCTAGGTCAAAAGCCTGTTGGCAGCGAGATTCGAAGCTGGCAGCCGGCTGTAGTGAAGCTCGGAGGTTTGCGGCGACCTTGTTAAACTGAGCAAGTTCTAGAGCCATTCTGTTTGGAAAACTTGAAAGCCCCGCACGCGAGGGGATGGCAGCGGGAGTGTTTTCTAGGGCTGTCATGGTGTTGCGTGATGCTGGCTGAGCCTCGGTAGAGGTATAAGGGGTTGGGTTCATGTCATCCTCGGGTGGAAGTGGAAAGCTGAAATGTGCCGAGCCTCCAATTGCTCGACTTTGCTCCCCAATAATCCAGTGCATGCAAATGGCTCCTCGTAAATCCTTATTTAGCTAGCAGTTACGACGTTTCGGAATGCTGCCTAAAAATCGTGCACGGCAGCAGTCATCGCGGCCGGCCAATGCTTGCACAATTTTTAGGCATTCGAAAACGTACAGAAAACCAAGTGTCCAGTCGGCGAGGGAGGCCTAAAAAACACCGAATTGCAGTCATTTGGACGCTCAAAGAACGAAATTCAACTATTTGAATCAGTGTGTGTAATAGAATTATTTCATTAAGGTATATTTTATATTAGAGTGCCTTCATGAATATGAATTTAGGCGTTTAAGTAAATATTTTTCTGCCTAAATCAACGATGTGAATTTGTTTGCTGATGTCGAAATGAGGAATTTTCATTGCATTCGCGACGAAAATGGAAGGCCGGGAAAGATAGGAGGCTTGCGAAGGCTTGGCCAAACCATAGTGGTGAGCCTGACCGTTTCAAGCGGCCTAATTGGCAAAATTGGAACTAAATCAGGAACCGTGTTGGCGACAATCGCATCAGAGAAATATTGCAATTCGTTGACAGGTGAGGCGCTGGAATTAGAATCGAGTCTGTCTTCCTACGCATCCTACTTTCCCTAAACCTCCACTTGTGGTCGTCGCAAGTGAATTTATGGAGTTTCCGGAGAGTGGGAGATTTAAGCGACTTCGGATCATTTTCCAGCCTTCCATTGCCTTGGCTCCAAGAACAATGGTCTGTTAAAAGAATGTCGCGATCGACCTACAATTCTCTTCTACATTCGCCTATCGAGCAT
>CAYWNG010000253.1:0-8610 GCA_964458685.1 uncultured Pirellulaceae bacterium | reverse complement strand
CGGCGATTAAAGGGAGTTCTGTCGTTCTATTCAGGCAGCGATGTTGAAAGCGAATTCAAGCGGCTGGCCCCCATGATTGCCGCAGAATAACGCCAAGCTACCATGCCCGGATGCTACCATGCCCGGATGCTACTATGACTGATTGCGACTATGACTGATTGCTCAGGAGATTCAAGCACAGCAGGCTCGTGTACAACAGGCTCATGCACATCAGGCTCATGCACATCAGGCTCATGCGGTACAGAAGCTTGCACGGCGAGGCCTCAGTTCAAGTGGTCTGAGTACTTCGTATCGATTGTCCTGTGTGTGTTGTTTGCGAGAATTCAGTCGTGGCCATCGATGATCGTCATTAGTGTCGCGACTCTCACGTGGTTGTTTGGGTGCTATCGAACGCGGGCTGCAACGCGGGTCGTATTAGAAGTGATTTATGCGCCGGTGATGTTTTTAACGCTCTGGTTTCACTTTATCGAGGGCCGCTCAAACGCTCTCCAATCGGCGGCTATACTTCCACTTCAATCTGAAATGGCCGCCATTTGGAAGTCGAGTACGGCGGATTGGATCGCAGCGGCTGGCGTCAGCGCTATCTTCTTAGGGGCTGTCACATTAATTCGCTTCTACCCTAAGACACAGCCAGGCATCTATTTCGTCCTGATGCTGCTCGGCTGGGGTCGCGCCATCGGTTGGGCTGCAATCGCGTTCGCAAACAGCACGCTTCAGTAGCAGCCTTGTTCCCAGGCTCTGAGCTATGCTTCGCGTCATTGCTCCAAAACGTGCAGACAAATAAAAGAAACCGCAGCCGATTCTCCAAGAAGAAAAGACTGCGGTTGTAGGTCTATCCGACACTCGCTTTGCATTGAGCATCGGTTTTTAGGACTAGCTCAGCAATGCGCTTCGGAGTCGCACTGTAACCACAAGGCGTCATCGTAAAGGTGCCCTTTCCTTGAGTCAGCGATCGGATCTCGTTGGCATAGTCAAGCAACTCGGCCAACGGCGCCGCGGCTTCGATTCTGCAAGTACCTTCTACGTCTTGAGACGATGAAAGGCTTGCTCGCTTACGAGTGAGGTTGCCTACAACAGCTCCTTGGAATTCGCTGGGAACTTCGATCTCCAGTCGAACTATCGGTTCCAACAATTCCAATTCAGCTCGCGGTAGAACGACCTCTCGCATCGCTTCCCAAGCACAACGACGGAACGACAACTCGGACGAATCCTTCTCGTGTTCCTGACCGTCAACTAGTACCATACGAACGCCGACAACTGGGTAGTTGCCCAGCAGTCCGCAGGACAAGGCTTCGACCATTCCCTCTCGAATCGCGGGAATAAAGGATCGCGAAATCCTACCTCCCGAGACTTCATCGCAAAACTCAAAATCGGTATTCGAATCCATCGGCAGTGGTTCCAGTCGCCCAACAATTTGAGCGAACTGGCCCTGGCCGCCATTTTGCTTCTTCAACCGATACTCAAAAGGAACAACCTTACTTGGACGTTCTTTGTAGGCCACTTGAGGACGGCCCACCTGCACTTGGCAGTGATGATCATTCCTCAAGCGTTCAATGTAAACGTCCAAATGCAACTGGCCCATTCCCGCAATCAGCATTTGACCTGAATCAACGTCCGTCCAAAAACGAAACGTGGGATCTTGCCGACGGAAACGGTCGAGGGCCCTAACCAAGCGGTCCGAGTCCTCGCGTCCTTGCGGTTCGATCGACAATTGCAAAACAGGTTCCGCAACTGCAATGCTCTCCAGAGCCACTCGGTATTGATCCACCACATACGTATCTCCTAAAGCGCTATCAAGTCCAATCACTCCGGAAATGTCCCCGGCCTGGGCGACATCAATTTCGGTGCGTCGGTCCGCATGCATGCGAACCAACTTCGAAAACCGTTGCCGCTTGCCGGTGCGAGCATTGATATAAGCTTGACCTTTCTCGATTTGACCTTGGTAGACACGCATGTAAGTCACTGGACCAAAATCCTCAACGATCGTCTTGAACGCCATCGCAACAGTCGGCTCGCTGCAATCGCTCGCGAGAGCAATCATGCGTGGAGTTTCGATGGTTGCGTCGGATTGACGCAAATCGTGCGCCCACACTTGGCGATCCGTGGGAGCTGGCAAGTAATGGGCCACACCATCCAACAGTTCTTGAACAGCGCAGTTCTTACCGGCACTTCCCATCAGCACAGGTGTCATTTGATGCGAAATCGTTGCTCGCCGAATCGCGTTTCGAATCTCTTCGACACTCGGCTCGCGTTCACCAAGCAGGCATTCCATCAACGGCTCATCGACTAACGCAATTGCTTCCAACATTTCAAGTCGAGCCGAACGTGCGGCTTGAGCATACTCCATTGGAATAGGCTCGCGACGAACGACTTCGCCGAGGTTGCCTTCGAAGTACACGGCTTGCATCGCAACCAAATCAACAACGCCAACGAAACGTTCTTCGCTGCCGATAGGCAACTGTAACGCGATCGCATTGGTCTTTAGCTTCGAGCGCATTTCCTGGATTACTCGCAATGGATCTGCCCCGACGCGGTCCATTTTGTTGATGAACGCGATCCGCGGCACACCAAAGCGGCGCATCTGCTGGTCGACGGTGTACGACTGACTTTGTACGCCGCCAACACTGCAAAGCACCATCACAGCACCATCCAACACGCGAAGGCTACGTTCTACCTCTACGGTGAAGTCGACGTGACCAGGCGTATCGATGATTTGAAAGACATGATCTTTCCAATCAACGCTCGTGACAGCCGACGAAATCGTGATACCTCGTTTTCGCTCAATCGGATCGCTATCCATTGTGGCTCCGACGCCATCCGCACCGCGAACGTCGTGGATTTCATGAATGCGACCGCAGTAATAGAGCATGCGTTCAGTCAAAGTGGTTTTGCCCGAGTCAATGTGGGCGGAAATACCGATGTTTCTGAGTCTTTCAATTCGAGTCATAATCCAATATCCACTGAATGTGTTTTGGTGTGTCGAGTAGTGGATGCAGCCAGCTCCGTTGACGAACATTAGCACCTCGTAGAAGAAGTACCTGATCGAACGAGAGTTGATGCAATCGATGACCGAAGCTCTAGCGAAAACGCCAGTTGAATCCCATGAGTTTACAAGCTGATCAGGATTACCTCTGGATCAGGCTTGTAGGACGATCTGCTTCGGGTGATGTGAACGTTGAATGTGGCGCTGTCTTCTAGATAGAGTCACCAAAACTTTGCGATCCCGATTTCAAACCTAATGGTAAGAGTTCAGACGAACGCACAGTGACCCCGCAGCGCATTAGACTATCGCGGCGCGATCGGCAACCAATCGAGTGGAGAGACCACCATAAAGAGAATTGAAGTTGCTTAGAAGTCTCACGACGAAATCCCGTGGCTGAAAGAGAGTGTTCACCTAGCTCAGAGCAAAGACACCGATGCGCTCAAATGGTTCGCTGTAAAAATGGTGAATTCCCAAAAAACGCGACCCTTGAAGATCACTGGGGCAGTTGTGTTTGCCGCAATCATTCGAACTATTTCAAGATCTAGCTGTGAGGCAACTATACCCCTAGTCTTGATCTTGGTTAGAATTGTACTGATATGCTACTCTTGCAGAATTGGAGGATCTTGTGGGGCTCAATTGCCGAAAATTCGCGCAATAAGGAAACATTGCATTCAAGCAACTATTGCGCAGAATCTTCTTTTTTCGGAGTCGTACAATGCCATTGATCACAATCGAAACTGCAGAAGAACTTGTGGAAAAGGCCCTGAAGCGAGCAGGTTTTTCACCTTGGGCTTCCAGTTCAACGGCGCAGGCATTGGTTCTCGCTGAATCGCAAGGAATATCCTCCCATGGCTTAAGCCGCATATCGCAGTACATCTCCCACTTGAGGAATGGACGTATTAACCCAGAAGCAAAGCCAGTCGTTAGACGAGCTTTGGGGGGATGTTCGGTAGTCGATGCTCAATGTGGACTTGCGTTTCCCGCGTGCAAGTTAGCGATTGATGAGGGAATCAGGCTTGCCAAGAGCCTGGGGATTAGTGTGTCAGCAGTAGTGAACAGTCATCACGCGGGCGTAATTGCCGATCATCTTCGAAAACCTGCACTAGAAGGGCTTGTCGGAATTGGGTTATGCAATGCGCCGGCAGTCATGCCGACTGCTCGAGGGAGGCATCCCGTGATGGGCACAAACCCGATTGCTGCTGCATTCCCTCGTCGAGGAGAGTCGCCATTACTAATTGATCTTAGCTTAAGTGAAGTGTCGCGAGCAACTCTTGTTGCGGCAGCAAAGTCTGGGATGGAGATTCCGTTGGGGTGGGCAACGGATTCAAGCGGTAATCCCACTACAAAACCTGAGGAAGCACTACAAGGATCAATGCTCGCCATCGGTTCTGCAACAAGTGTAAAGGGGGCTGTGCTTGCGATGATGGTTGAGTTGCTCTCATCTGCGCTTATCGGAGCGAACTACTCGTTCGAAGCGACTAGTTTTTTTCGCGATGAAGGCAATACGCCACGATTGGGCCACACGTTTGTTCTAATAGACCCTGAATTCTTGGCTGGTCGGGACAATTATCTTAGTAGGATAGAGATTTTCGTCGCGGAGCTTCTTCAAGACAATGAGGTTAGACTTCCTGGAATGCGTCGAGAAATGCAGTATCAGAATTCAAAATTGAACGGGATCGAAATTCCAGCGTCTATGCTCGACTTTCTATCGCCCCCGACCGTCTAGGACTCAACTTGAGATAGATATTAGGCAATAAAGATAACTCTGAACATAAATCATCTAGGCCGCTCTGACATGCTGAATCGCCCAAAAATTCGAATTCAATTTGTGATCGCATTGGCTGGACTATTCTCACTTTTGTGTGGCTATTTTTGGTTAAGTAATACATCACCAATAGAGCCAGGGCTGAGAGAAGTTTCCGTTAGATTTCCTATACCGGCCGTACGACCATCGTTAGGCCCGTTCTTCATAGCAGACGATCAAGGCTGGTATGCAGAGCAAGGACTAAAGGTTGATTTTCGATACGGAGGGGAAAGTACCAATCCGGTAGCAATGGTGCTCTCTGGGACTGATGAGATAGGTGTGCTTGGAGGGCCTGACACCGTTCTTGTTGCTGTGGGAAAGGGAGCACCGTTGGTAATCGTGGCAATTCTTCACAAGGACTCAAATATGCCTTGCCTAATTGCCAAAAGAACGTCTGGAATCGAATCAATTAGTCAGCTACAAGACAAGAAAGTCGGAATGTTTGCTGGACACATTTCTACGGATGTATTGCGAGCCTGGTTTCGAAGGACGGGGGTCAAAGTTCGAGAAATAGATGTTGGATACGACTACTCGCAGTTTCTATCGGGGCAAATTGATGCACAATGGGCTTTCACTACCGCTGCAGCAGTTGAACTTCCCGAAAAGGGCGTTCAGGTGAACGTAATTAATCCAAGTTCAAGTGGCATTCTTACGCATGGTTTCACGATATTCGCAACGCGGACGTTCATTGATAAAAATCCTGGGCGAATTAGGGGGTTCCTGGATGCCACGTTTCGAGGGGTTGAGGAAATGATGCAAGAGCCCGACAAAGTTAGCAAAGCCATTGTCGCACGCGACAAGACCGGAAGCCTAAATCATGATCAAGTTAGACGACGCGTAGAACAGTACAACCAGTTTACCCCTTGCTTTAACCCATTGCCGCCAGGTTATTTCGATAGGCAAATGCTTGACGATACTTATCAACGGTTGTTAGAAGTAGGAGCCATCGAAAAGCCGTTTGACCTTGAAAAGGCTTATACGACTAAGTTCCTTTCGGAAATTCACGGTCATCGATATTCCATATTGACCAAGAGCCCGTAACTATGGGTATTTCAATTGAGTTGGACTCGGTCTCTGTTTCGATCAACGGGGCTGAAATTCTAAGCCAAATATCTTTGAATCTCGCTCCAGGCAAGATTGTCGCTGTGGTCGGGCTGAGCGGATGTGGAAAAACTACACTGCTGAAGTTAGTAGCTGGCATTCTGACACCTACCGCAGTTGTTACTGGAGTTGCCCGTTACGGAGGAAATCCTTCCACGCATGCCGCAGAAGATTTTTGCGTGAGCATGGTATTTCAAAAACCCTTTCTATTCCCCTGGGCGACAGGCAGGGAAAATGTGGAATTGCAAAGCAGAATTACTTCGCATCGATTTGTAAACGGCGAGATTGATACTGCCCTGAAGCTTGTTGGGATGACTGCTCACAGCACAAAATACCCAAGTCAACTTTCCGGGGGGATGCAGCAGCGCATCGCATTGGCAAGAGAATTTGTCAGGAAACCAGACATATTACTTCTGGATGAGCCATTCGCGAGTCTCGACTGCATTACAAAAGACCAACTGCATGACTATTTATTCTCTTTCTGGGAAATGATCCAACCTACGACAATTCTCGTGACGCATGATCCAAGCGACGCAGTGCTTGTCGCAGACGAAGTTCTAGTGCTAAAGGATGGACAACTTGCTGCCACAAGCAGGCTCATTCTCGATTTCGAGCGTCCCAGGTCGAGTAGCATTGTGCGTACCACAAAGTTTCAAGAGGCAATTGAATGGATCAAAAGCGAACTGCGAGCTTAACCTGGATGCCCGCGTTCGGGCTGGGGGTGGGACTTCTGGTGATCTGGCAGTTGGTTGCCACATTTCAATTGGTTGATCGACTTCTACTACCGTCGCCATTAGCTGTTCTGTATTCGACCTGGAATAACCTGGGTATGTTACTATTTCATGCTGGAGTCACCCTCGCAGAATGTTTGGGGGGATTGCTAATAGGTGTTTTGTCGGGAGCCTCCTTAGCCTTATTGTCTTGCTATTTCCCTCTGCTGGGCCGAATGGTAATGCCATTCTGCGTTTCACTTAAATCCACGCCCCTCATAGTGCTAGCGCCACTATTGGTGATTTGGCTAGGCAACGGCTATTTCTCGAAAGTTTCAATGGCGGCTATCTCCTCATTCTTCGCAGTCTATGTTTCGGCTCTATCAGGTCTTACTTCGATTGAACAGGAGTGGTTGGACCTAATGCAACTGCACAAGTCGTCCAGATTTCAATGCTTGGTATTGCTTCGAATACCGATCGCACTTCCTGAGTTCTTTACTGGATGTAGAATTGCATCCTCGCTGGCATTGGTCGGAGCGGTGGTTGCCGAATTTACAGGAGCCGAGAATGGCATTGGCCACCTCATCACTAACGCTACCTACTACCTCAACATGGACATTGTGTTTTCAGGCGTCGCATTACTTTGCATGCAGGGATTGGTCATATACTGGCTGTTCAGTCTCCTGCAGCGGAAGATAGTGTTTTGGAAAAGCGAGAGATAGTAGTTATCATTCCGAGTAAACTGAAGTTTTGGAGAACGAAATGTCAAAGATAATCGAGTCAGTTGATGTCGCGGTAGCCATCGTCGAAATGTCTGGCCATCTGCTTATAGAAAGAAACGAAAACTGGGGGGCATTCGGATTTCCTATGACCCGCATCAATGGATGGGAAAAGCCGCAGTTCGCAGCTGCGCGTGCGGCGTCAGAGGTTCTCGGAATTCCCTTGGTTGTCACGCCTGGACGCGGGGTCTACGAAACCGGGGGGGTGCAACAATCGGGTAAGGACGGTCGAGTCGTTAACAAGAACTATTCGCTTGTCAGCTTAACACCGCTTCTCCGATTTCAAGACAAGATTACAACTGTCAGTCAAAAGTACCTGTGGCTAACTGCCGATGAGATCTTTGGAGGTGATTTGCTTCCGATCGCCTCGTCCATGTCCTATTTTATCGAACCGTTGAATGAGCGATTGAAATGGATTTCAATTACTGTCCCGTCGATAGTAATCGGGGACATTGTAACGCCTGAAGACTTTTGAAACACTGTCGATGTGTAACAATAGACAAGGTAAGAACCATGCGTGAATCCGTTGCATCGCTCGTGCTGTTCGAACGCCGCTCTTCAGTATCCGATATTCATTGGCTCTTGCAATGGAATCAGCGTTGGAAAGAGTTCTCCTTAATCGGGGGGCATTTGGAACGCAATGAATCCGTACTGGATTGCGGTATTCGAGAAGTTAAGGAAGAGCTAGGGCTAGCAATAGGAATTGACTATTGCATTCTCCCGCCCCATGAGCACAACTGCCTGTCTTTCGAGGCTTTCTCTGAGTCTGCCAAGGTGCGTACCGCCTATTCGTTCTATATTTTTCTTGGAAGACTTTGCGCCTCGGGAGAGCAAAAGATTGCAGAAAGTGCACTCAATTACTGGGCCAGTCGAGCCGAAATTTCTGAGGGGAAAACGACAGATCGTCATAATATTGCCCGCCAAGTGCAACGTGTTTTGTCTTGGCAGGAGCAACTCTAAGGTACATGCTGATGCTTACGCGAATTACGATGCGCTTTAAAAACGATCGAAGAACCGTGGCCGTATAGGTTGTGACACCCGTCAACCTGCGTTCCTAGCACATCCCCATGACTCTGACCCTTTCTAGCCACAAAAATTCACAAAAGCCACAAAAGTGACTCACGCGTTCGCATTGCGTCGGCCAGCCGCTATTGAAATGGAAAGCAACGTGGCAGAAGGTTCGAAGTCGTAAACATAATCTCCAACGCAATTGCATCCAACCCGTTTGACCAG
>CAYWNG010000252.1:0-8649 GCA_964458685.1 uncultured Pirellulaceae bacterium | reverse complement strand
CCTAGCATTGAGAAGTTGCGTTTGGTGAGCAGCGGGACTGAAGCTACGATGAGCGCTATTAGACTCGCGCGAGGCGCAACGGGCCGCGAAAAGATCGTTAAGTTCGCGGGCAATTATCACGGTCACGCCGATTGCCTTTTAGTTGCCGCCGGAAGCTCCGCGGCTAACTTGGGTGTTCCCGATTCTCCAGGAGTCACCGAGGGAACCAGCCGCGATACGATCGTCATGCCTTACAATAATGCGGCCGCTCTTGAGGAGTTGTTTGCCGAGCACGGTTCGAAGATCGCCTGCATCATTCTTGAGCCCGTCGTGGGCAACATGGGCTGTGTCCCTCCACGGCCTGGCTTTCTGCAAGCGGCTCGGCAGTTGTGCGACAAACATGGAACGGTCTTAATTTTCGACGAAGTGATGACCGGTTTTCGCGTCGCTTTGGGTGGGGCTCAGTCGATCTACGGAGTTCGCCCGGACTTGACCACGTTGGGCAAGATCGTTGGCGGAGGCATGCCTTTGGGTGCCTATGGAGGGCGAGCCGACCTGATGGACCAAGTGTTACCGGCCGGTAAAGTCTTCCAAGCCGGAACGCTCAGCGGCAATCCCGTGGCGACTGCTGCGGGTCGCAAGACGATCGAACTGCTGCGAAAAGAGAATCCGTATCCTTATCTCGACGCTCAAACTGCTCGACTAGGTGAAGGACTTTCGCAAGCGGCGAGCGCGGCGGGGGTCGAACATTGTGTCCAGCGAGTAGGCAGCATGATGACGCTGTTCTTCCATCCCGGCCCCGTGATTTCATGGGATGAAGCTTGTCAAGCCGACCGAAAGCGTTTCGGCAAGTACTTTTGGGGGCTGGTTCATCGAGGCGTTTACATGCCTTGTAGTCAATTTGAGGCACTTTTCGTGTCTGCGACTCACACGCCTGAACTGATTGAGCAGACCATTGACGCAGCAAAGTCGGTATTAGCTGAGCTTGGTTGAAAAGTTTCGACTACGAAAAAAGCCGATATTGGGTATAACTAGCTCTTTCCGAGAGGCGTTTACCGACCGAGAACGCCTCCCCCCGCCTACTTACCCTACGCGCGGTCGCGTGTAGAACTACCGTTTCAGAGGACAAAACATGCGATTGTTAGCGTTTGGAATTCTTTTCTCTTTTTGTGCGACGACATTGATGGCCCAGGAAAAACTGCAGATACTCGACACCAACGGCAAGACGACTGCTGACCCCGTGGGCTACTTCCTTGGCTTCCAGTTCGGTGCCAACTTGGCTCAGAACGGTATTGCCGCTGGCGACGTCAAGCAAGAAGAGGTCATCAAGGGAATGTTGGATGCGCTGTCTGGTAAAGATCCTGCCGTATCCGACGAAGTCATTCAAGGAGCGATGAAGGCTTTTGAGCAAAAGCTTCAAGCTCGCGCAGCAGAAAAAGCCAAAGCCAAGATGGCTGAAGGACAAAAATTCCTGGATGACAACAAGAAGAAGGAAGGCATTCAAGTCACCAGTACTGGACTGCAGTACAAGATCATCAAGAGCGGCGATGGAGCTTCTCCAAAAGCAACCAGCGAGGTCTCTGTGCATTACGAAGGCAAGCTAACTAACGGCAAAGTCTTCGACAGCTCGATTCAACGAGGCCAGCCAGCTTCGTTCCCACTCAATCGCGTGATTCCAGGTTGGACAGAAGCGTTGCAGCGAATGAAGGTTGGCGACAAGTGGCAACTATTCATTCCTTCGAATCTGGCTTACGGCGAAGAAGGTCGTGCTCCAGTGATCGGACCAAACGAAGTCTTGGTTTTCGAAGTCGAATTGCTTGAAGTGAAGCAATAGTCTTCTTTGAATCTCGCGACTTGGCCGGAAAGTAGAGCCTGTCGCCAAGTCTGATGAGCTATGAAAAATCGCTGAGCGGCTGGCAAAACCAGCCGCTCAGTTTACAACTATTCGCAACTAGCTTCGAATTCTGAACTGCTGCACGATTTACAACAATTTGACTCCTGCTCTCGCTGGGCTTTATGAACACGCTGACAATTGAATCCACGCTTTGGCACCAACTAGCATCGCAAGTTCTCGAAGGCAAGCCGATCAATGACGAACAAGCTCTATCGATCCTAGAATCTAGCGACGAAGAGATGTTGGACTTGGTCGCGGCTGCATTTCGGATTCGACACAAGTACTTTGGAAAAACTGTGCAGTTGTACTTCTTGGTAAACGCCAAAAGCGGTCTGTGCCCCGAGGATTGCGGCTACTGTTCGCAGTCTAAACTATCGACGGCACCTATCCAGAAGTACCGCATGCTCACACCCGAGCAGTTGCTGGACGGAGCCAAAGTCGCCTACGAACGCGGTTCCAAAACATACTGTATCGTGATCAGCGGTCGCGCGCCCAACGAGCGAGAGTTGCAAACGGTCGAGACGGTTGTTCCGTTGGTCAAAGAGAAGTACGACCTGAAGATCTGTGCATGCTTGGGCCTTTTGACCGAGGAGAACGCTGCCAGAATGAAGGCTTGCGGCGTTGATAAGGTCAATCACAACTTGAACACTGGCCGCGAGCATTACTCCGAAATCTGCTCGACGCACACCTATCAAGATCGCGTCGATACGTTGAACAACGTTCGTCGAGCTGGTCTTGAATTGTGTAGCGGTGGCATCGTTGGCATGGGCGAATCTCGCCGCGACTTTGTTTCGATGGCGATGGAGTTACGTTCGTTGCAAGTTGAATCCATTCCGTTGAATTTCTTGCACGCCATCGAAGGAACTCCACTGGGCAAGCATGACGATATCTCTCCGCAGGACTGCATTCGATCGCTGTGCATGATGCGCTTCGTGAATCCGACTAGCGAGCTGCGGATTGCCGGAGGCCGTGAGAAGCATTTGCGTACGCTGCAACCGCTGAGCTTGTATGTGGCCAACAGCATTTTTGTCGGAGACTATCTGACGACTCAAGGGCAACCACCACAGGCCGACTATGACATGATCCGCGACATGGGATTTGAGATTACACGATAGTCGCGCTGACCCAACAATGCCTTGCCGAGTTAAACATGCTTGCCAAACGAGTCATACCCTGCTTGGACGTTACCGAAGGTCGCGTCGTTAAGGGCACCAACTTTCTCAACCTGCGCGATGCTGGCGACCCTGTCGAGGTCGCTTCGCGATACGAGCGCGAGGGCGCCGACGAGCTTGTCTTTCTGGACATCACCGCTAGCCATCAACGCCGCGGCATTATCTTAGACATCGTCAGTCGGACTGCCGAGCAGGTATTCATGCCACTAACCGTCGGCGGCGGAATTCGAACGTTGGAAGACATCCGAGCCTTGCTACAAGCTGGCTGCGACAAGGTCTCGATCAATACAACTGCGGTCACCGACCCCGATTTTGTGGCTAAGGCCGCCGATCGATTTGGCAGTCAGTGCATCGTCGTGAACATCGATCCCAAACGAGTCATCAAGGATGGCAAGGAGTTTTGGGAAGTGCACACACATGGCGGACGAACTCCCACTGGCCTGGAAGCGGTCAGTTGGGCCAAACAGGTCGAACAGTTGGGAGCTGGCGAAATTGTGCTTACCAGCATGGACTGTGATGGTACATGCAATGGTTACGACATTGAAATAACCGCAGCAGTTAGCAGTGCGGTCCAAATCCCGGTCGTCGCCAGTGGGGGGGCTGGAAAGCCTGAACATTTAGCCGACGCAATCGAATTTGGTCGAGCCGACGCCGCCCTAGCAGCCAGCATCTTTCATTTCGGTCAGTTCACCATCGATGAGACCAAGCGAATTATGGCTGGTCGAGGCATCCCGGTAAGACTTTGAATCCCAACCCGAAGCGTTAGCGAGGGACTGTCTTTTCAGCCCGCTGCGTTAGTTTTGGCGTTGCGTCTTTAGGCACGAAGTGCCGACATATCCTATGCCGGGGCTGACAAGCCCCGGTTTTAAGGCCGCTGAAGTATTGAGCCCCGAAGGTGGCGATACATCAATGTTGTGTGTCGACCCTTCGGGCCTAAACCCTCCGAATTCTCATGTTCCGGTGCCTTCGACACCGGCAGAGGTTGTGTCAGGCCTTCGGCCTTAAATCCGAATAGCTTAACTACAAAACTAACGCTTCGGGTTGTGAAAAGACCGGCCCTCGCTAACGCTTCGGGTTGGGAAAAGACAATCCCTGGCTTACGCAGCGGTTTGGGAACGACTGGGTGTTCCTTACCACGTCTAGCGCGTGCGTTTCATAAACTTCGAATCTTCCTTCCTGGTCGCGCTAGCCAGAAATCGATTTCTCAATGATAATTCTAGACTTCGGCAGCAGAACGCTGCGGGCCATGCTTGAGTTCAAAAAAGCCCGCTAACAGGGCATTGATTGTAGAGAGGCTTATCTGTGAACGCGAATCCAGAAGTAAATCCAAGTGCTCAGCGCGACTCTAACCTAGACCGCTTGGTCGGCAATCTACTCAAAGAACGCGTCGAGCTGGAAGTCGACAAGATCTTTCGTGCTTTGGTACGGCTCAAGGGTTCCGACTTGCACATGAAAGTCGGCAATCCACCGATCGTCCGCGTCAACGGGGATCTCAAGCCGCTAAATCGTCCGCCGATCGACAACGAAGAGATGGTTCGCTTGCTGGTTCCGATGATGGACGATCGAGCTCGGCGAATTTTCGAAGAGGAAGGCGGCGCGGACTTTGCGTACGTGGTGGAAGTCGATGGAGTGAACTGGCGTTTCCGCGTTAACATGCTTAAACAGCTCGGCAAGATCGGCTTGGTTGCTCGACGCGTTAACAACTACATTCCGCCATTCCAAGGACTTTTTCTTCCAGCCTCGATCGAGTCACTATGTCACTTTGACCAAGGGATGGTTCTGCTAGCGGGAGTAACGGGTTCTGGAAAAAGTACGACGATTGGTTCCATTCTCAACTACATCAACTCGATCTACAGCAAACACATTCTGACTCTGGAAGATCCGATTGAGTTCGTGTTCACCGAAGACAAGTGCTTGATCAACCAGCGCGAGATCGGTATGGACGTGAAGAACTTCGAAATTGGAATGAAGCACGCGGTGCGGGAAGACCCGGATATCATTCTGGTGGGTGAGATGCGGGACCAAGAAACGTTTTTGACGGCGATTCACGCTGCAGAAACTGGGCACTTGGTGTTTGGAACAATTCACGCGTCTAGTGCTCCGACCACGATCGGTCGTATTTTGGACTTGTTCCCAGAAGAGATGCACGGTGCGATTCGCTCGGCGATTGCCTTTAATATGAAGGGAATCGTTGCCCAGAAGTTGCTCCGATCGATTAAGCCTGGCGTGGGTCGAGTACCAACTGTCGAGATTATGACTTTTACACCGATGATTCAGAAGTTGGTGCTAGAAGGCAAGGATTCGAAGCTGCCTGATGCCATTCGCATCGGCGTCGCGGAAGGTATGCAGGACTTCACGATGAGTTTGAAGCAGTTGATTGACGATGAATTGATCGACCGCCCAACAGCGTTCGCTGTGGCACCTAACCAAGATGCTTTGAAGATGGCTCTCAAAGGCATCGAAGTTAAAGCTCCTGGTATCATTTAGCATTTGGAACTCGTCCCAAAGTCTTCGGATAACTGTTAACAACATAACTGTAAATAACCGTAACTGTAAGTAACTATGTTCGGCAAAAAGAAACCCGTCAACAACAATGGCGCTCATCCCGGTGCTCAAGCTCCCAAGAGCGCGCCGCAAGTGCAGCTACCGCAGATCGAATTCAAACCGGCTGCGCCAAACGCTCAATTGCAACAAGGAGTTCTAATCTCCTGTCGCGCTAGTCCACAGTACGGCGTCGCCGTGATGGTGATTGCGCATGCGATTAATTCGCGAGCAGACCAAATCCTGTTTGACTTCAGTGCTCAGGGTTGCGCCGTGCGTTATCGCGTGGACGGCTTGTGGGAAAAGATGCCGCCGATGGATCGTGAAACTGGCGATGGAATGTTGGTCGTGCTAAAGCGATTGTTCCTATTGAATCCTGCTGATCGTCGATCGAAGCAACGTGGTAAGCTGCCCACGCGTTTCAAGTCTGTTGACTGGGTACTGCATTTCACCAGCGAAGGTATTCCCAGCGGCGAACGCGCGTTGGTCGTTATCGATACTAAGAAGCCTGTGCTCAACACGCTTACCGACTTAGGGATGCGAGAGAAGCTGCAAGAGAAGTACAAGGAACTGATCAATGGCAACAAAGCGATGTTTGTTTTCAGTGGCCCAGCCGGTCACGGCCTTCCAACGCTTTGGAGAATAGGCCTCGAGTCCGCGGACCGCTTTGTTCGCGACTTCCATTGCGTTTTTGATGAAGCGATGGATGAGCCTGAAATGATCAACATCGCCAATCACAAGTTCAACAGTGCCGCCGGTGAAACCCCGATGTCGGTGCTCAAGAGCCTGCTGCTGAAGCAGCCCGATGCTTTGATTATGCCCGATCTATTCAGTACAGAAATCGCTCAGCTACTGTGCGACGAGATCAAAAACGAGAACCGGTACGCGATCACTCGCGTCAATGCGAACTCGGCAATCGAGGCCATTCTCCGATTGTTGGCCACGCATCGTTCGGCGGCTAAGTCCATTCTCGAAGTGACCTGCGGAGCGATCAACTTGCGACTGCTTCGAAGACTTTGTCTCGATTGTCGCCAGCCGTTCCAGCCTACGCCTCAACTGTTGCAAAAATTGGGGATACCACCAGGGCGAGTCAATGTGCTGTTTCAGCCATTTATTCCACCACCGCCTGAACAGCGCGTTGACGCCAACGGCAAGCCGATCGAAATTCCGATCTGTCGCAAATGTGGTGGACGCGGCTACTTTGGTCGCGCGGCGATTTTCGAGTTGTTGACGATCAATGATGAGGTTCGTCGAGCGTTTCTTCAGAACCCGAATGTTGATGCGATACTGCCGGTAGCTCGACAAAACGGATTCTTGACATTGCAAGAGGAAGGAATTTTGGCAGTTGCGACGGGAATGACCAGCTTGCAAGAACTCCAAAGGGTCCTATCGTCGTAGAGCACTGAGAAATTCGAATTACTCATCTAAGTTAAACCAATCCATGTCCACAGCTCAACAATCATTCACCCCAGTATTCAGTAGCGAAGTCGACGAATCGCAACTGAGCAAACCGATTAGCAAGCTGGCGATTCTGGCATTTGTGCTTGGACTGTTGGGTTTGCTGGCTCCGCTCACCAATTTCTTTTTCCCGATTGCCGTTTGTGCTGCGATTTTGGGAATCGCGGGCTCGATTATCTTGGGCTCGAAGAGTGCGTCTCAAAGTGGCAGCCTCTTGGCAAACGCTGGGATGTTTTTGGGACTTGCATCAGCGAT
This sequence comes from uncultured Pirellulaceae bacterium, assembly GCA_964458685.1. Taxonomy (GTDB): domain Bacteria; phylum Planctomycetota; class Planctomycetia; order Pirellulales; family Pirellulaceae; genus Aureliella. The sequence goes on along the minus strand of CAYWNG010000252.1, from coordinate 1,350 downwards.
TTGGTCTGGGCTCGCTGCAAAAAATGCTCGCGACTATACAGCGTCCCATGCTTCCGACTTTGCTGCATACTTCCTAGAAACGCTTGCTGACGGCGAGTTCTACAAAGCGACAGAGCTACAACTTCCCGCTGGCGGTCGGCAATTGCCTGGTTTGAATTTAAAGGACTACTACGAATCCTACACCGGTTCCATCTCTGACGATGCACTAAAGGGTGCATCGGGAGGATCGCCAGATCCGCGCGCTGTTGCCAAACGTCGCATGGTCGACCTGCGCGAGAGCGAGGTTGCAAAGTATGCGACGAAGTATCCCAACGCGAAATGGAACTATGTGGCGCTGATGGATGAAATCCACATTCGAGCCAATCTTAAGCGAATCAACGTGCTGATGTCGAACTCTGAGGTACCGGCCGATAAGATTGAGGTGGTCCTGGAGCGACAGGAGTATCAGGACGACCAAGGCAAGTCGATTGCCGAGTGGTATGTCAAAGATTCAAAGCTTGTCCGGTAAAGACTTGAATCCGACCTCCTGAGAGCGGAGGGCGTAGCGAGCGCAGCTTGCGGGTGCGATGCAATTTGAGGGTTCAGTTTTTTCCATCCGTTCCTCGTATTTCCTTCTCGTGCTCAGTCGCAGACGCTGCTCGTGCTCGAATCCTGTCTTTCGAGTACGATTACGAGCACCATTTCATTGAGTACGATTTCGTGTCGGTGTCTTCAATTAGCTCAGCATTAAACTATCGCCTGCCGCTCGCGAAAAACGATTCACAACTCCAGCCATCCAAACGAAGAACTCGCTGAGGAAAACAGGGCGTTACCAGCCTCAAAACATCGGTTGAGCTTGCACGATGCGTCGGCAAATGAGCTATAATCGGCGACGGTTTTGGCCAGCTTATCGTTGGAAACTTGTTTGCTCCCACCCCTCCTCACGCGAAGTAAATCGATGAACAACTCCGCTCTCGATGGCAATGATTCCAAGTACTGGTGGCAGTACATGACGTCGTACCACTGGTTCGTATTTGTCATGGCTGCACTGGCTTGGTTATTCGACTGTCTTGATCAACAGATCTTTATTCTGTTTCGTGATACCGCTCTAAAGAACCTTTTGGACAAGGGCGTCGACGCCAAGGCTTACGGCGGTTATGCGACATCGATCTTTGTCGCTGGATGGGCGACTGGTGGTTTGATCTTCGGATCTGTTGGCGACAGAATTGGTCGAGCCAAGACGTTGACGTTAACTGTCTTACTGTATTCGGTCTTTACTGGTTTGTCGGCTCTGTCGACTTCGTGGTGGGATTTCGCCATCTATCGTTTCATCACTGGCTTGGGAGTGGGTGGTGTCTTCGGACTGGCGGT
>CAYWNG010000251.1:4155-8652 GCA_964458685.1 uncultured Pirellulaceae bacterium | reverse complement strand
GCTTGCAATCGATAGCAAGCAGAGATTGTTTGTCGACTTTTCAGCCGATGGTGATCGTGAATTCAAGTTTGATCTTCAACACAAAACGTCGGGCATTAAGAACGACTTTAGTCCAACCTACCGAGCCCGAGTCGTTAAGGACTTGCCGCCACAAATCGCTTGGGTTTGGCCTATAAGTTCAGGAGTATTAGGAAACCAGCGGGAGCTCTTAGGGCTGAAGCTGATTGCCCGCGATGAGTTCGCGGTTGACAAGTGGATTGGTCGTTATCGCATCAACTCGAAAGATTGGGTGCATGTTGACTTGCCTGCCAACGCGACGAATCCAACCTCACCAAACGGATCTAACAATCAAACGAGCAATCAGACGAGCAATCAGACGAGCAATCAAGCGAGCAGTCAATCGAGCAATCAATCAAGACCGGAGCTAGGATCTGACTTGCAAACGACCGACATCGACTGGTTGCTAGATCTTTCTAAACTTCAACTACAGGAAGGTGATATAGTTGAGGTCCAAGTTAGCGCGAAGGATCGTAAGCAGCAGGAGACGGCTTCGTCGACGCTTCGAGTTATGATTTCCGCGCTTCAATGGGACCTCAAGCCCAGCCAATTGGAACTGGAACGCCAAAGAATTAGAAATGAACTTGTCCAGCTTGCAGAAAAGCTCAAGCCAATTGACAAGCAAATCGAGGAACTTCGCAAATCTAAAGACCTCGCGTCGTCTGCCGCGCTGCAGCAACTGACGGAACAAATTTCGCAAGTGGATCAACTTGCGCGGCCGAATCTTGCTCAATTGCGTGAAAGCATCGAACGACTGCTCCGAGAGCCACAGGATCGCGTTACTCAACACGAACTACGCAGCCTTGGTCAATGGCTTGAAAAGATCGAAAACCAGACGCTGCCGTCGCTTGAGAAGCTCCGCGAGACAAACTTTGACAAAATGAAGTCAGCCGAATTCGCACAGGCCAACGAAGACAAGCTTCACGGACAGTTGGTCTTTCCACTGGCCGATACAACACGACAGACGATTGCTGAGTTCTCGCAAATGGCGGATGGCTTCCAATCCGTCGTCGACAATGATACCGCGCGAAGAATGGCCATGCAGTCCAGTCGTCTTGCCAAGTGGGTGAAGCAGCTACAGGAAAGTAAGTCTGAAGGTGCTCCAGCCGAAGTATTGGAGCGTCGCCGAGAAATCGTCTTGCAACACATCAAGCAATTCGGTGAGGCGGTCAGTCAATCGGGCGAGTCCTCAGGAAAGCAATTGGAAAATGTTGCGCGAGGAATTGGGCAACAGATGGATCAATTGGTCAATCATGTTGAACGGTCGTCACCGTCGCTGAAAGATTCCGCGGGCTACATTCAACAGATATTGTCGAATGTTAGGACGCAATTTTCCGGAAGTATGCAGCAGCAAGCCAATCAGGGACGACGACGCGCGACGCAGCTTGCGGGGCCTAGCGGTGAACGGATCAATGAATCGCTCCGAGCGCTGGAAAATGGAAGCTTGCAAGCGTCTGCGCAAGTCGACAAGGCGGCGGAAAGGCTTCACGATCTGCGCTCTCTGCACACTACAGGCGATACTGCTGATCGACAGTTCGGAGCAGACTTAGGCAATGCTCAACGAGCCCTTTCGTATAGCTTGAAAAATCCTACGAGCACGCAGGAGCAGGCTAAGGAGGTTCGCCAGGTAGCCGATGCGGTTAAGAAGCTGGAAGCTGTTCATGCCCTTGAGCAAGCGAACAACTCGCTGAATCAGCTTCTCGTGCACGAAGGCCAAAGTCAGTACTTGGAACAAAACTTGATCGAACATCCTCGAGTTTGGGATGACTACGCCGAACAACTAGAACGCACTTTCCGCTTGATGCGTGAAGCGCAGATCCCTGGTGAAATCCTCAGAAAAGCGGAACAGTTGCAATGGAATGAGGCTGCTGGGAAAGCTTCAGAGAAGATTAACGAACGGATTTGGAGCAACGAACCGCCGGTTTCAGCCAAGCCACAGTTATTGCAGTTGAGTCAAACGATTCAAGAACTCCGCGAGCAACTTGACGCAATTGCCAAAGTCGCTCGCGAGTCATTGCAACAACGAACTCCAACTCTTAGCGAATTGGCTCAGAACGCAGCTCAGAGTTCTGCCGAACTAGTCGATCAGACCGAGCAGTTGTCCGAGCAACTTCAAGAGAACAAAGTGCCCGATTCATCGGCGAGGCTGGAGAGTTTGAAAAAAGCGGTCGAGCCCGCGTCGAAACCGCTGCAGGATCTGCAAGAGGCTCTGGTCGACTTAGCTGGATCGCAGGATCTTCTGGATCGCGAGCAGCTTCAGCAAGCAAAGAAGGCGGACGCAGCGTTGGATGTTGTCAACAAAGCCGAGAAGCAATTGAATCAATCGCTTGAAGCTGTAAAGCCATCGGAGAACGCTGCACAGGAAGCAGATCAAAAGTTGGCTAAGGACTTAGAGGCTGCGGCAAAGAAACAAACCGATGTATCGGCAGCTATGCGTAACTTGGCAGAGTACTTCGATAAGGATGCTGCCAAGGATCGTAAGGACGCAACTGCCGACTCGATTGCCCGCGATACTTCGAAGGAGTCAGGCGATACTACAGATGAGCAACGACTTGAAGATATCGCTAAGTCACTTAACGAAAACTCTACGCCAAGCGACAGCGCCGAAGATTCTGAGCAGTCCAGTGCATACGAGCAAGCTCGCCGACTGTCGCAGATCGCGGGGCTAACGCCCGAGCAGATGTTGAAATCTTTAGAAAAGCAACTCAAAACCAGCCCCGCGATGCAATCCGAAATGTCCGAGATTGCCAGTGATGCCGCTGAGCAAGCACTGCGACAATTGGATCGCTCGCAGCAACGGCAAGCGAATATGAGTACGCCATTGGAACTGTCAGATCCACGCACAAGGAATCAGAAGGTTCTATTGGCACATGACCTAACTTCGGCACGCAACGAAGCGGGCAATCTATTGCAACAACTACTTCAGGAAGCCAACAGCGCTGCCGCGGCGGGACAATCGAAGGAGAGTAGCAGTAAGCTACAAGAGACTGCGCAACAGCTAAGGGACACGCTGGCGAAAGTACCCTATGTGGGTGCGCACAATTCTAACGAACAGTTGAAAGATGCCGCTCGAAAGATTGGAGAAGCCCTGGATAAAGCTCACCAACAGACAGCAGAGATTGAGGCTTCCCTGGCGTCTGCCGCGACAGAAGCGGTCGCGAATCAGAACAGCCAACAGAAAGATCAACAGCTACGCGATGCCAAGTCGCGACGGGATCGTATGAAGGGTTCTGTGGAACGGCAAGCCGATCAGCACAAGCAAAACTATCAGAATTTGGCTAGGTCTGCGGAAGACCAAAAACGACAGACCGAACAGGATGCGAAGCAACGTCGTGAACAAATCAATCGGACTGAAAAAGAGCTTCAGAAGCAACCCGATAACGCTTCACTGAAGGATTTGGTCGCTCGTCAGAAACGCGAATTGGCCATGAGCGAGGTTCGCGCTGAGGCCGCGCGGGAGTTTCAAGAGGCGATCGACAAACGCAAAAAGTCAGCAGAAGAGTTTGCGGAGCAAGTCAAGAAGAACGCCGCTCCTGAAATCAATCAACCCAATCCGCAACTACAGTTAGCTCAATCCCTGGCCCAACAAGCGGCCAACGTGTCAAAGCAATTTGCTAGTCAACTTGATCAATGGGAGCAATGGGCTAATTCGCCCGAGGCCACGGATCAAGAACTCGCCTCAGCAGTTTCACAAGAAGCGAACGTTCAAGGACTGGTGCAATCGGCGGCCCAAGATTTGGCACGCGCCTCGCGACACGAGTCACGATTGAATCACTCGGCCAATAGCGATGACCTTAAGACGCTCGCCAACTCAGCTCAGGATGTAGCTGATCAGTCTATTCAGCAATCTCGCGATCAGCTTTCGAAAGCTCTGGAGTCTGCTCGCAGTCAAGATCGACCGACAAGTCAAGCTACCAGTGCTGAAACAGCGGCGAGCGTTTCAGCGATTCAGAATGCCGAAAAGGATATCCGAAAGACCGCCGATGAAGTGCGTGAGTTATTGAAAGACAACTCAAGCCAAGCAAAGCCAAACTCTGCGAGTGAAAGCGCCAGTGCGAGTGAAAATACGAGACCCGCGAGTGAAAGCTCTTCTAACTCTTCGAATTCCCAATCATCAAGTACAAACTCCCAATCACCAAATTCAAATTCAAATTCCTCAACACCCAATGCGCCATTCACACCCAAACAGATGGCGCAAATGCTGGACGAACTGGATCGGCAACTGAATGATCCTAGTCAGCAAGAAGGAAGCTCGCAGCAAGAAGGAAACTCGCAGCAGCAAGGATCGCAGGGCCAGCAGTCGGGCCAGTCTCAGTCGGGTCAGTCTCAGACAGGTCAATCCTCAAGCTCATCCTCAAGTTCATCGGCAAGCGCAAGCTCGGGGCAGTCTAGCTCGGGGAAGTCTAACTCGGGGCAGTTACCTACGACCTTATCTCAAGC
>CAYWNG010000251.1:0-4055 GCA_964458685.1 uncultured Pirellulaceae bacterium | reverse complement strand
AGTCTAGCTCGGGGAAGTCTAACTCGGGGCAGTTACCTACGACCTTATCTCAAGCGGCTCAGGAGCTTTCAGGACAACTAAGTCGACAACGACAAGCAGCAAGCGAATCGTCTAGTCAGTCCTCCAATGCATCGCCAAGCTCAAGCAGTCGACAATCTGCCTCGGCGGGTAAGTCGAGCAGTTCGGCGACGTCATCAAGCTCTACATCCTCGGGCGCGTTCGCGCAATCTGTTCCCTCAGAGTCGGTGCGTGTGTTGAGCGTTCCGCGAACAAACGATGCTTGGGGCGAACTTCGCAAGCAAGAGGCCTCCGAGACAGTGGAGTCGCAGCGAGAAAGAGGTTCGAATCGTTATCGACGCGCCATCGATGCTTACTTCAAGGCATTGGCGGAATCAAATTCACGAAGCGGTGGAGGCTCCAACGATGACTCGAAGAAGTAGCATCGCCAGAGGTCTACGTGCCATTTCACGCCAGCTCGTTTGCGTGTTCGTACTAGCGTTTTCAACTATTCAACTTGCCAATGCCCAGTCAAGCGAAAATGGCAAGAACGACTCCAGCGTTGAAAAGTCTGGGTCAGAAAACACTAATGCGACCGCATCGGTGACGCTATCCAATGCTGAAAATCCTTTTCGTTCGGATGAGGTCGATGTGGCAATCGATCGAGGACTTCAGTTTCTCCTCAAGCAACAACGAGCCGATGGCGCGATCGTCGATCGACAACACGAGACGACCATGTCAGCTTTGTCAATCATGGCGTTAGCTTCATCAGGAGTCACGCCGGCATCCACTGGTCCACGAGGATTGGCCTGTCGGCGAGCGCTGGATTTTGTACTCAAAGAAGATCGGCAGGATAAGAACGGATATTTTGGAGCTCGTGATGGGTCTCGAATGTATGGACATGGGATTATCACGTTGATGCTGACTGAGATGTTGGGGATGGGAGCTGATGAAGCTCAGGATAAGTTGATTGAAGAGAAGTGTCAGAAGGCGATCGACTTGATTCTCAGCGCTCAGAAGTTCCGCAAGCAGACTCGAAGTCATCAGGGTGGTTGGCGATACACGCCTGACGCTGGAGATTCAGATCTCTCGGTCAGTGTATGGCAACTGATGGCGCTGCGATCTGCGAAGAATGATGGCTTGGCGGTCCCATCGGAAGCCATCCAGGAAGCGTTGGGTTACTTAGAGCGATCCTTCGCGCCAGCTCAACGCAATACGAAAAACGTTTCTGAAGGCGGCTTTTCATATCTACCCGAGCAGCATTCGCCTTCGTTTGCGATGACGGCTGCTGGTCTGTTAGCGATGCAAGTTTGTGGGCAGTATGATTCGCCACTAACAGAGGCTTCCGCAGATTGGCTACTCAAGCATCCGCCGAAACCCAATGAGCGATTCATCTACTACGGCACCTACTACTTCTCGCAAGGCATGTATCAGCGAGGTGGCGATCACGCTGAAAAGGCGCATCAATTGGTTCGCAAGTTAGTACTGCCTACGCAGTTAGCCGATGGTTCGTGGGAAGCAACCAATGGCGAAGAGCAATCGGCCGGAAAGATCTATGCGACTTGCATGTCCATTCTTAGCCTCTCGGTGAAGCACCACTATCTGCCGATTTATCAACGCTAATTAGACGATCAAATCAATCGTAGGGCATTACAGGTTTGTTGATAAGACAGCTCAAGGTCCAGTTGAATAGCGTGATCATTATTCAACCAGATCGGAAGAGTTGGCAAGCGTTGTCCCACCACCATTGGATAGGCCCACGACTCAAACCTTGAACGATCCCCTAGGCTATGACTGCGGCACGACACAGCATAGATCGATGGAGGATTGGGGCAAAATAACGGATCGGCTTTACCAAAGCTATCTAGCAACTCGCAATAAAGATTGAAGTGCTTAATGGTCACTAAGTCAACAATCGAAACGCAGACTTTCTTCTGCAGCAAAGCAGCGCACTTAGAAACGAATGCCTGTCGCGTCTCTGGTCGATCTTTGTTGGCTGGACTAACGATCTCAATTGCAGCGACCAGCTCTCGTCCTCGCTGTTGGTCGAAGACCAAAACTTCGTATTCGTAAAGTTCGGTAGGATCAACTTCAAGCGACAGGGTTGGCTCAGGTGGTGCCCATGTTGCTGTTTCTAAGCCGAGAGCTGGGGAAATCGATTCATATCTCGGTACTGGATCGTTGTCAAAAGTACAGACATCCACTTCGAAGTTCTTGCCCAGGTGAACTCTTGGTTCCGCTACGTACTGTTGTGGTAACGATTTGCACAGATCCAAGACGATGGTCATGGGCCAGCCACCATGGAACCCTTCCCAAGAGCCTTTGTTGACAACCGGCGGGCGAAAATGATCCAGAAGTGGCATTGCTTATCTCCTGCGTCTAATTGTAGTCAACTGTCCATTATTTGGGAGATGCTTAGCAATCTCGCACTAAGCACTAGGGGTGATCATTCGGAAGGCCTACATTGGACGCCGTCAATCTCGACAAACAACTGACTGAGCAGCTATAATCAAGAGTCCTTCCGCCGCGATTTTCGTGGCACATTCCCACCTCCCCGCTGGACCTCAAGGGTCCTAGCAAGCGCTTAATGCGAAGTCTGCACGCAATGATGCGATTGAATTCAGTGAGCACGATTGCCATCGCTCTGTTTATCTGCGCGGGTGTTGTTAGCTACGCAACCGAGCCTCCGACGAGCGTTGAGCCTTCAACGTCAGCGATCACCTTCGAGCGTGACGTGATGTCGGTGCTTTCCAAGTCGGGTTGCAATGCAGGAACATGCCATGGAAATTTGAATGGCAAGGGTGGTTTCTTTTTGTCGTTGCGCGGGCAAGATCCCGAGTTTGACTACGAGCAGTTGGTGTTTGCAGCAGCAGGACGAAGAATCAACCCGTTAGTTCCGGAAGAGAGCTTTGCGATCGCCAAAGCAACCGCTCGTGTCGCTCATGAAGGCGGTAAACGGTTGCATGAAGGAACGCCGGAGTATGATCTCTTGGTCGGTTGGATCAAGGCTGGTATGCCCGCACCAAACGCTGCCGCTCCCAAAGTCAGAGAATTGCGAGTGACACCTCCACGTTCGGTTCTGTTTCAACCGCAGAGCGAAGTTCAGCTTAGCGTCCAAGCGACATTCACCGACGGTTCGACCCGAGACGTGACACGCTTGGCCGTCTACGAACCAAGCGATCCGACCGTTCAAGTGACCGTTGACGGACTTATAAAATTCGCTCAACCAGGTCTGGTCACCGTGTTGGTAAGATACTTGAACGAACAACGCCCTGTGGAGCTAGCTTGCCGATTCAATCCTCCCGATTATCAATGGTCGGCACCTCAGGCCAACAACTGGATCGACCCTTACATCTTTGATCGACTTCAAGAACTGAAGATCAATCCAGCGCCGCTGGCTGGAGATTCTACTTTTTTGCGTCGAGTCTCATTAGATCTCCGCGGAATTTTGCCGACCGAAGAAGAGTCTCGCTGGTTTGTTGAGGATGCTTCTCCCGATAAACGCGCTGCGATTGTTGATCGATATCTGGCAAGTCCCGAATTTGCTTCGCTCTGGGCACAGCGGTGGTCCGATCTCATTCGCAACGAAGAGAAGACTTTGGATACTGTGGGAGTCGAAAAGTTACACGGCTGGCTGGTAAAGCAGTTCGCCAACGATGTGCCCATGGATGAGATGGTACGTAGGCTGATTACAGCGCGTGGCCGAACATACGACAATCCACCAGCCAATTATTGGCGAGCGCATCGAGAACCGTTCGTGCGATCCGAAACGACGGCTCAAGTTTTTCTCGGTGTGCGGTTGCAGTGTGCAAAGTGTCACAATCATCCTTTCGATCGTTGGTCACAGGATGAGTATTATCAATGGTCGAGTCTCTTTGATGGAATCGACTACGAGGTTATCGCCAACGAACGCAAAGACAAACTGGATTCGCACGAATTCGTCGGCGATCAAATCGTTCTGGTCAAGGCTACCGGCGGCGTGAAGAACGCTCGCACAGGACAGATCGCTCCTCCAAAGTTCCTAGGAAGCGAGGTATCGATTGACGTAGATCGCTTGG
>CAYWNG010000250.1:0-8658 GCA_964458685.1 uncultured Pirellulaceae bacterium | reverse complement strand
GCAGATGGCTTGATTCAACTGCAAAGCAGTGCGTCGGTTGTCTTCAACAGATTGTCGAGCAATCTTACGGTTACCGGCAGAACTGGTGTTCAAAAAGCCTTTGGATTGCAGATTCCATTGTTGGCTGGTGTGCCTCAGGGAATTGTTGATGGTCAAACTTTCACGATCAATCGAGGAAGTGGCCCTGTCACCTTTGAACTTGATACCAACAACAGTGCGACCAGTGGAAATGTTCCTGTTCGATTCTCCGCGTCAGCTACGGCTGCCCAAATTGGACAAGCTCTGGTTAGTGCAATCAGTGGATCTAGCATTGGACTATCGCCGGTTTATGACGGCAACGGTACTGTACGACTTGGCGGTGATTCCAATGTGGTACTTGGTCTAACCCAAACTGTACTAACGCAAGTTGGTGTAGCCGGTGAACCAGCCAGCGTACGAATTGCTGTTCCATACACGGCTGCTGCTATCGAAGTGGCTTCCCTGATTCGTTCAGCAATTGAGGGTGCTGGTCTTCGCGGAATCACATTGACCAGCTTCGGTTCACGACTTTTGATTGGCAATGCAATTGCCGTGTCAGGTGACGGAGCTGGAGTGATCGGTTCGATTCGCGATATGGCTGGTAACACGCTTAAGCCAAATCAAGTCGATGGTTCAACAACCTTGACAGTCTTCCTTGGAGAAGGATTGGATTACGGCGATGCGCCAGCTCCATACTTGTCGACGGATATAAACAACGGTCCACGTCACAAGGTTGTGACCGGACTAAGCTTGGGAGCCACTGCGACTTCCGACACCGACGCTCGTTTGCCAAACGCAGATCTAGATGATGGCGTATCGTTCTCGGCGCTTTACGCTGGGTTTGATGCAAGTGCAACTATTGCAGTGAACAACACAACTGGCACTCCTGCCTACGTCAAGATGTGGATTGACTACAACGGTGATGGAACGTTTGCAAACAATGAAGTCATTACCTATGTCACGAATATCACAGCTAGCCGCAATCTTACTGTCAATTTCACAGTACCTACCACTGCCAAGGCTGGCCCAACCTACGCTCGCGTTCGATTGAGCACTGACCCAGAATCTGTGAATCTACCAACCGGCTCTTCGCCAGATGGTGAGGTTGAGGACTACTTGATTAACTTGCAAGGTAATCCATTCACCAACGGCGCATGGAACCTGGATGTGACTCAAGACGGATTCGTGACGCCGATCGACGCGTTGAACGTGATCAACTGGATAAACAATCCTGCTAGGCCTAAGTTGTTGACTTTGGCTGATGCGACCTTCGCGAAGCCATTTGTGGATGTCAACGGTGATGGTCGAGTAACTCCTACAGATGCACTGTTGATTATCGACTACTTGAACTCTCGTCCAGCCACAGGTGAAGGCGAGGCGGCCGGTAACATGGTAGGCGGCGATATGGGGCAGTGGGGCAGCCAAGAAACGGTTCTTGCGAGCAACTGGGCAGCAAGCTTGTTTAGCAGTCCAAGCACTTCGAAGCCAGCTTCAGCACCGGTCGTCACCAACGATGTAGTCTTCAGCAGTGGTGATTTAGTGGAAGCTCCTGAACTGACATGGCAAACCAATAGCCAGTCGGATCAAGTTTGGGCAGACTTCGCCAGCCAAACGGCTGACGATGCTGATACCGAGGCGACTCTGGATGATCTCCTGGGAGATATCTTGGCCTAAGCTATCCCGAATCCCTCTAATGGCTAGAGTCAACTTCAGCCCTCGTTTGTGACCCAAGCGAGGGCTGATCTTTTACCTATTTTGCCGATTCTGCGGACTGGGTAATTAAGGTTGGGGGTATTCGTCGCGATCTGGAATCTCGCCGATTGTTGGAACTTGGCAGGCTAGTTACAGTCAAAAGATGAGGAAGCTTGGCTAAAGCAGTTTGCAGGGAACGCGGCCTTTTCCAGTATCGAGGTCAACGTGTTGTTCTCAAAACGTAAGACATCTGAGAAAAATCGTCAGCGAAAAATTAGGCTCGAGCAGCTTGAAGATCGTCGTATGATGACGCTTCCGTACGGAGCACTTGTACAGGATACGGCCGAGTACATGTTGGGCTCGGTAGTTGTGACGCCCGTTTTCTTTGAAAGCAATGGAGTGACCGACACCAGTACTGAAGACTGGACTCCGGCGACAATTCAACAAACCCTTGACAAAATTCAGGAGTCTACCGATTGGTGGGTGCAAACGCTGGCCAGTCTGAACACTGTTCACAGCCTTTCATTTACGATTGACACTACCTTCGCAAATAATCCTGTACCAACGGCGTTCGAGCCGATCAATCGCAGGTCGAATGACTACACCCGATATGTGACTGAGTTTCTGACCAGCCAAGGCGCGACATCTACGGACATCGAAACTGAGATGTTCAAGTTCAACAACGCGCAGCGCGAGAAGTTTGGTACCGATTGGTCATTCACAATGATTGTGGTCAACAGCTACAACCAGGGTGATGGTCAATTCGCGTCGGGAGGAGCTTTCAATCGCGCCTTTGCATTTCCGGGAGGGTTGTTCATCGTAGTTCCTTCGTCCCGTCCGGCCTCAACCTTTGCCCACGAGACAGGCCATATCTTCTGGGCACGAGATGAATATTCTGGAGCCGGAAGTACAGGAACCTACAACGGACGTCGCGGCTATTACAATTCGCGAAACGAGAACGCGATTGATTTGAATCCCAACCCAAACTTTGTTCAGCAGCCCAGCATTATGTCGACAGGAACACCGCTCGACATAGCTTGGCTACAGAACATTTCAGCGCCAGCCACCCTCGCTCAAATCGGCTGGCAAGATAGTGACGGAGACAGAATATTTGATGTCTTGGATGTGCCACTTGAGTTGTTGGGGACAGGGTACATCGACTTAGTCACGGGCAAGTACAGGTTTAAAGGCAGTGCCAAGGTTCAGACATTGCCGAATTTGAATACTTTCGGTTACCGCAGCGACATCACGATCAACAAAATAACTGACGTCGAGTATCGCTTTGACAACGGTGCATGGCAAACCTATTCACGACCAAATGTCTATGAAACCAATTTGGACCTGGAAATTACCGTGCCAAGTGGGGTTTCGCAAGTTCAGATACGAGCCCGCGATTCGCAGTCTACCGTTACCAGCAACATCTTCTCGGGAAGTCTGACAAAGGCTGAAGCCACCGAAGGTGTAGGTATCAACGGCGTGATCTGGATCGACAACAACAAAAACGGACTACGCGATGTTGGCGAATATGGACAGCCTGGCTGGACGGTATCGCTTGTCGATAGTTCGGGTCAAACGCTTCAAATCAACAAGCAGATCGAGCCCAATGATTTGGCAGTTGGACCTGTGGGAACATCGCCGATTCAGGGCGCTGTGTTGGGTGCCGTTGGTAGTAGCACAGATGGTCGAGTTGGCGTTTTGGTGGATCCAGACTCGGGAGCCACAGCCAATAGACTATTCTCGGCGTACTCCACTGCGGCTCAAACATTCGTGACCAGTTGGAACGCTACTGGACGCCAGTTTCAGGCAACTTTCATTGCGGACACAACTACGGTATCGTTGAACGCAATTGGCATCGGCAACACTTCTTACGGGCGCCTTGAGGCATACAACAGCTTGGGGCAATTGCTCGGCCGCTACACCACTAAAGCGCTAGCGGCGGGCGAAGTCGAAACGATGACGATCAGTCGTGGGACGAGCGACATCAGCTACATCGTCGCATTTGGAACCGCGAGAACATCGGTCAAGCTTGATAGCCTGAAGTATGGAGCGGTCACGACTGTACAGACGGGAGCTCAGGGTGAGTATTACTTTGGTTCTCTTCCTGCGGGTCAGTATCAAGTTAAAGCAATTCCCGCTTCTGGATATTCAGCTCAGAATCCGACGGATGGGCTAGCGCAAGCCATTGTTACTGCGAACACGGCCACGTCCGACATCGACTTTAGCTTCATCGCTGGTGGTAGCGCTTGGCAAAATCCGCGGAATCGATTTGATGTTAACGACAATCAATTGGTTTCTCCTGTCGACGCACTGTTGATCATTAACGCGCTGAATTCTGGTGGCGGACGATTGCTGACAGGATCGTCAGTGCCCACCTTTCCATTCATCGATGTGACAGGTGACGCAGTCTTGTCTCCAACGGATGCTCTTTTGGTGATCAATGAGCTCAATCGAAATCGGGGGCAGGGCGAAGGTTCAGGCGAGGGCGGCTCAGCCAGCTTAGCGACCTCACTGGTTATTGGGGCAGGGTGCTCTGGTTCAGAATATTCGGCAGCCCCCCTGGTAGGTGTGTTGGCCGAGGGTGAGGACGATTCATCCGACGATGATTTGCTGCTAATTTTGGCCCTAGACCAAGCAAAACTGTCGGCAGAACTGTAGCAAAACTCTTGGGAACTTTCCCTTCCGAAGCGATTCTAAGAGTTATCCGGCCTATCCGCAGGCTCCTACAATCCGCAATTTCTCCCTTATTTTGTGCATCTGACCCATCTATCCCCTCTTTGCTTATTTGCAAAGATTTACTGTTTTGACTAATCTAAAGTCTTCCGCGGTGGCAACAGCCATCAACCAACCTTGTCTTACTAGATCTAAAGCGAGAGCTCCGCAGGATTTAGTAGTTAGTAATTAGTTTGCAAACATCACGACGTCTCTGGGCGAACTCAATGAAAAATCAAATTCGAAAAACATCCGGGCGAACACAACGTACGCGAGAAAACCGACTCCGCAGCCTAAATTTGGAATGCTTGGAAGGTCGGCGGTTGATGGCTGCAGACTTGTCGCCCTATCACAACCAGTTGATTGCAGAAGACGTGAATAGGGACTTCAAAATCTCCCCGTCGGATGCTTTGGTGGTGATCAATCGCTTGAACGCTCGATTAAGTAGTCGAGTGTCTGGTGAAGGTGAATCCGGTTCAGATAGTCATAAGTGGGACGTCAGTGGCGATGGTCAGCTTTCGCCAATCGATGCGTTGTTGGTCATCAATCGTCTGAATGGCGAAGGTGAAGGCAACATTCTGATGCGGTATAGCTACAGCATCACGAATACGGCTGGGACGCCGATTTCTCAAGCCGCTGTAGGCAGCGACTTCTTGGTTAATGTCTTCTTCCAAGACGTTCGCGACACGTCGCGTCAAGGTATTTTTACCGGGGCCGTGGATCTTGGCGTTAGCAATCTGAACTTGGCCAGTTACCAGTTCGCGACGTCCTTCTTCTCGGGGATCACATTCGGTGCCGATTACAACGTACTCAAGAATGGTTTCCAAGGTGGTGGTATTCAGCTCGGCCGCGGTAACTCGCCGAATGTAGGCGATGGTGAAACCTTCACCGTTTCGACCTCGTCAGGTACGGTTACATTTGAGTTCGACAGCAATTCAGCAGTCACCCCTGGAAATAGAGCCGTCACCATTGGCTCAGGAACTGTCACGTTTGCTGATGCTGGAGCGGCGATTGTTTCTGCAATCAACGGGTCCACTCTGGGAATCACTAGCCGCTTCAATGGGTTGAGCGTTGTTGTTCTTCCATCGAACGCGACCTTCGGTGTTGGTACGTCACGATTGACGGCAAGCTTGGCATCGGAAGAGTATTTCGACGAAATCACTTCTGGTCACACGTTATCGTTGACTCCACCAGCATCGCCTACGGATGTCTTCAGATTCTTCTCTGTGAGATTTCGAGCTACCAATCCTGGAACATTGACATTCAATCCCAACGGTCCAGATGATGCTGGTTCAGAGAACACGCTCTACGGCGGTGACGGTACCCCGTTGCCAAACAGCGTGATCGACTTTGGCTCGTCGTTCAGCATCAACATTATTAGTGACCCTACCGGTCCTCAGGTCGTTAACGATACGATCACCATTACAGAAGATACACCACGAACGATTACTGCCGCAGAGTTGTTGGCCAATGATACCTCGGGAGCTACTCCAGCACGTACGCTAACGGTCAGCAGCATTCAAGCTATTGGTACCACCAGGGGTTCGATTTCCGGAAATACCTATACCCCTTTGGGTAACTCAACTGATCCTGATGTGTTGACGTACACCGTCACCGACAGTTCCGGTCTTTCGGCTACTGGTACGATCACCATCAATATCACAGCGGTCAATGATAATCCAGTTGCCGTCAATGACTCGACCACAGCAATCGCTGGAAGTGTCGACAACGGCATCTTGGTTTTGAGCAATGACACACCAGGCCCGGCCAACGAGTCCACTCAAACGCTGACCATTACCAACGTGACAACACCATCCAACGGTGGATCAGTGTCAATTGCTGCGAATGGAAGGTCGATTCTGTACACTCCCGACCCGACTTACATCGGCAGTGAAACTTTCATCTACACGGTAACAGACAACGGCAATCCTGCTCGAACCGCAACTGCAACAGTGACTGTCGACGTAGCTCCAGCCACTCGACCATTTGCTGTAGCCAATCGATTTACCGTCGTCGAAGATACTACCAACAATGTTTTCAACGTCTTGGCTAACGATTTGGCCAACACCGGTCAAACCGCTTTGCTGGTTGGAATTAACTCCGATCCTACCAATGGCACCGCAACGATCAACACCAACAATACTGCAACGACCGCTGATGATACAATCGTTTATGCTCCGAACGCGAACTTCTTCGGAACGGATGTCTTCACTTATGCGATGAACGAAACCAACGGAACCGGTCCTAACTCGATTGGCACGGTAACCGTTACGGTAAACAACGTCAACGACATACCAGTATTGGTGAATGATCCCGCGGTTGGCGTTGTCATTGCCACAGAAGAGAACGCACCACTTACGATTCCTTTCGCCACACTAACGGCAAACGATTCGCCAGGTCCTAACGAGCCTGATTCGTTGACTATCACTTCCGTTTCTGCGGTAACACAAAATGCTGGAACAGTGGCCATCAATGGAGTAAGTGTTGTCTACACACCGGCCGCAAACTTCTTTGGGACTTTCCTGTTTACGTATCTAGCAGTGGACAATGGCGTTTCGCCACTCACGGCTGTCGTTCCAGCCACGGTAACGGTCACAGTCAACCCGTTCAATGATCCACCCGTGCTAACGACCAAGAGCTTTAGCGGCACAGAAGATCAAAACGTAACCATGGCAATTACTTCTGTGTTGGCTAATGATTCGCCAGGTCCTGGCGAGACAGCTTCACAGACTTTGAGTCTTACCAGTGTCGCTCCGGTGACAGCTGGTCAGGGCTCGGTGGCAATTGTTGGAGCCAATGTCGTTTACACGCCAGCTGCAAACTTCAACGGACCGTTCCTGTTTACCTACACGGCGACCGATTCCGGAGTACCTGCCAAGCCGTCTACAGCAAACGTGACCGTCAATATGACAGCAGTCAATGACGCGCCGGTACCAACCGCGGACACTGTTCGAGCGTTCAAGAATAACACTCAACGGATCAACATCGCCACACTATTGAGCAATGATTCGACTGGACCGGCCGATGAGAGTGGTCAGACTCTTTCGATCACTGCAGTTCAAGCTGGAACAAACGGCACCGTACAGCTAGATGCTGCGAACGGAGTTGTACTTTTCACACCGACGACTGACTATGTTGGGCCAGCATCGTTCACCTACACCGTTCAAGACAATGGTGGCGGTGCAACAAATTCAGCGACTGGCAATGTTTCTGTGACCGTTGAAGAGTTCTTGCCAAGCACCATCGGTGGAACTGTTTGGATCGATGAAACTCAAGATGGTCGAATTACGGCTCAAGAACGTTTCCTCGGCGGCGTTGAAGTTCGCTTGACAGGAACTTCCCTAGGTCAGAACGTTACCCAAACTGCCATCACTTTATCGGATGGTACTTACGAATTTGACGATCTGGGACCTGGAAGCTACCAAATCACCTTTAGTGCTCCTAAGTTCGCCTTTCCTTCGACACAAAGCGTCGGTCCATACTCCTTTAACATTGCAGAGCCGGGCGGATCAGATCTTAACCAGAACTTCGCTGTCTACGGAATTGACGCCGTGATGATGACGAAGTTGGGACGATTGATGGATCAACTGGTTTCTCGCTTCAATATTGTTGATCAAAGCATTGCTACTCGCGGCGCGTATTTCGCAGTTGGGTCAGATAACAGTCTGTTGTGGGGCATGAAGCTTGCGGGCTTCGATGGCGCAATCTACACAGAAGCCGTCTTCCAAGGCGAAGACCTTTTGGTAACGGTTGTCGATGCGAACCGAACTCTGAAGACCCATAAGGTTTCGAAGCAGTTCTATGCAGTTATGCAAGATTCGGCTGGAAACAAGTTGGTTCGATTGATCGGTGGAGCTGCGGACTTGACCAACGTAGTTTCGACCAGCCTTACCGCTCCGGCATACACTGCTGACAAGTACCTGGATTCGGTTGAACGCGTCTTTGAATTCTACGATTTCTAAGATCACCCCTTAATCTCTGAGTAATTCATGCAAGGGTGGCCAATGGTCACCCTTGTTTGTTTTGTGTGACTATGTTGCCGTCTATGAAGCGATGGGAGCCTGTCCGGCTTAGAAGACCAGCCGGAACCGCGTTAGGTCCGGTTTTCTTAACTGCCCAAGTGGAAAGGCCCAGCTCCAGTTAAGGGTCTCGGGCGGCTAGTTTGAAGCAATGGTAACCGGAGCCTAACGAGAGCGTCCCGCTTGGGAATACTAGCGGCCGTTCTGAACTAGCCGCAAC
>CAYWNG010000249.1:7517-8668 GCA_964458685.1 uncultured Pirellulaceae bacterium | reverse complement strand
CGGAAGCTCGCGTCGGTGGTAATCAACGTGCTACCATCCTGCGAAAAATGCAGCGTGCGAATCGTCGATCCAGCGTGTCCTGGCAAGCTGAATAACTCGCGACCTGGCTCGTCCAAACTCGGCACACAAAAGTAGATCGCAACGGTGCCGCTTCCACCAATGGCCAATAATCCATCCACTGGCGATGGTTCGATGGCAGTGGTTCCATTAGGTAGCGGCAATTTCACTTGACGCTTTCCTTCAAGCTCAGAGAAGACTAACTCGTCTCCGCTGGTCGTGATGATCCATCGTGTTGGCGGATTGCCCTCCGACCAAGCCTCTTGAAACAAGCTCAGATGCTGGACCTTCGACTCACCGGAAACTTGTGCTACCTCACGAACGCCTTTGGAATCGGCGACTCGCAAGACGCCGCTGGCATCGATACAAACAATTGCCAGTTCATGAATTGCCAGGTCAGCAGAATTGCGATCCCATGTCGCAGCAACTGCATTCTCCAATACCGCCGGTGTTTTAAGCTGCTCACCGGTCTCTGCCGACAATAGGATCACTCCGCCTTGTTGCGAACGTTCAACCATCAACTGCTTACCATCAGCCGAAATCTGAACGCGTTTTGCATCAGCCGGAGCCATCGCCAGTTGTTTCCAGCTCCAAGCCCCATTCCAATCGGCGCGCCAAAGTACGCCACCCTGGTGCAAAGTAACAATCGTATTCGCGGTGTCGTCACCGCAGCCGCTCAGTACAGGCGGACGTCCCAACACTTGCAATCGACCTTCCGCAACTTGATACACATCACCATGCTTCAGCGCGCAATAGGTGGAATCACCAAAGGTACGCAAGCCGATGAATCGCTTCGCTTGACTAGCATCGATTCGCTGAACGACCGCCGTCGCGGCCTCAGACACTTGCGGCACATCATCATCCGTTAAGACAGCCGGAGCTTGAGGATGCTTGCTGATCGTTCGAGTTCGCTGGGTTGATTCTCCGGAACGCGGAAAGTCGATCGTATTCAATCCAGTTACGCCACCAGGTCCAGGAAAACGTACGAGCACATAAAGAGTGTTTCGATCTGGGAAACTGCGAGCCTTCGCTTCAACGCTCCACCGCGATGTGATACGCACCGTGGCATCTGACTTACCAAGGCTAAGATCCAA
>CAYWNG010000249.1:0-7417 GCA_964458685.1 uncultured Pirellulaceae bacterium | reverse complement strand
TGCTGCCGATGATCGGTCGTTTGGATTAGCGTTTGTCGATCACTACCGTAAAGAACATATCGCGAAGCATTGGATAACGACACAGGAATCTCCTCCGCAGAGCGACTGCGCCAGCGGTCAAGCATTTGACCATTGCGAGCGTCCCACTTCACGAACTCCCAGTCTCTCTGAAGCTCGACATTCGCGCCGCTATCACCGATCGAATTTGAGGCACTCACGACCTCTCGCAGACCATTCGTCGTCAGCGATCGAACGATAGGCAGTCGAGCTGATGTTACGACAACGCCTGCTGCCTGATCGACATCCAAATCGATAAGCTCGGCTGTCGGATCATGACCCGCGTAGCTAAATCCCGAATTCGAAATCGCTTGACCCGTGCGAGGATTCCAGCGATCAATGCGACCGTTCTCTAGGATTGAAACCGCCTCGGTTCCACTTCGAGAGGTAACTACCGCCACCACCGGCGAGTCATAAACTCTTTTGTTCTGCAATTCTTCGTTACGCTCAGAGTCTTCTAGACCTCCACCGCGAATTCTGCTGCTCTCAGCAATTGACGAATCGCTTGGCGATGGATACTGAATCCTCTCTCGCAATAACTGCGACCGCACATCCCAGACGATGCTGGTCGCATCTTCAGCGATAGCAACAACCTGATTTGAATCGGTTCCGAAGTGTGCTGACTGAACATTGCTTGTAGGACCATTCAAAGTGGCTTGAAGACTCCAACCTGATTCGTGATCCGACGGTTGCCAAACTCGCACCGAAGGCTCATGTGCACTGGTCAACAACGTCCCATCGGGATGAGCGACGATACTCCGGAGAGCCGATGAGTGACGCCCCGGCAACTCTCTAAGTTGGCTCAGCGGAATCGTTACCTCACCGCGACTCGTTGGAGAATAGTCCAGCGAATATACTTGCCCCGATTCAGTACCAATCAACAGCTTGCCTGCGACGAAACAAACCGCTGTGGGTTTCACGACCTTGCCGCCGATAAAGCGAAGATACTCGGAAGCCGGTTTGGCATCTAAGCCCAGCCAGTGAATCACAGTTTGATTGGCCATCTCGGCGAGCACCAATACCTGCGAGTCGTCAATCGTTTGAATCAACTTCAAGCGCCCTTGAACACTCTTGATACGCTCGGGCTCAGCATCGCTCAGTGCGTTTCGCCAAATCCATAAGCCTTGATTGAGCCCACCAACTATTCCACTCTTACCCAGGCAGGCCAAGCCTTGTAGCGACTCCTTTCGCACGGTCGAAAAAGCTTGAATCGTGTTCGAGTCGAGCTTCCACAAAAAGGCTGCCGATGAAAAGGTTCTCGACTCTGGATCAGTCCCCTGCCCCCTGCCTGCCATCGCACTGCCTTCTGTTGTCACCGCAATTGCATCGCCAGAGTTCAAGATCGTCAGACTGGTTGCTGCCACCGGTATTTGTATTGATTGATTGGCATCAGTCACAATCTTTCCAGATTGAATCGCAAATGTCTTAAGCCAAAACTGCTGTCCCGATTGAACCGCCATGACGCCGCGATTCGCTTCTACTGAATAGTGCCATGCGGTGATTCGATCGCCCCAAGCCGCTTGCATCAAGTCGCGGTTAGTCAACAAGTTGACGCGATTCCACGCCCAGTTTTGCACTTTCGGAACCAGTCCCAAGCTTGCCAAGGATCGATACGAATCGGGGCTGGCTACCGACCGCAGGGACTCGCCCGCTCGCGCCATCTCTACTCGCTGAACTTGATTGAGAGCCAAGGCCAAGTTCGAACGCATCGAACCTAGCTCTACTTGAGCCGATCTCTGAAGCGATTCTTGCAGAGCAATACGCTCCGCGCGCGCAGACTCTTCGGCCAATTTCTGAGCAGCTTGAGCGAGCTCCTTGGCTTCTTGTTCCTGCAATTTAGCTTCGCGTTCATTCTCCGCAGCAATCTCGGCGGTACGCTGAGCGGAGACGGCGTTGAGCTTGGCCTTCTCTTCGTTTTCGCGGGCCAGTCGCTCACTTTTCGCAGATTCCTCAGCAGCCACTTGAGCAATGACAGCCTCTTCCTTGGCCGTCACCGCACTGTTTCGTTGAACCCAAGCAACAGTGGCCAGCACTGCGGTTACAGCTAAGCCCGTCAAAACTGCCGCAGCCAGCGACTTGCGCAGAGTTTGGAACCGACGTTCACGAAGAGCAACTGCTTGTTTGGCATCGGAGGCCTGTTGATAAAGCGTCGCCTCCTGTGCCACGGATCGATCGAGCGTTTCAAGGCAAAGATCAAAGTCCTTTCGGCTGAACGCGCACTGTCCGTATGCATAACGAGCTCGCGCGATCCCAGCCGATGCCGCCGAATTCTCAGGCCAAAGCTCTAGCGCGTCTTGGAAGCCAAAAATCGCTCGCGAGAACTTTTCATAGTCCTTCGACTCGATAGCGTTTTCTAGTATCGCTTCACATCTCTGGCTGATCGCAATACTCTCGGCATGTCGACGATACTGACGAATCGCTTCCTGCATCGCTTCGATATTCTCGTAGCGATCTGCGGGATCGGTCTTCATCGCGCGATAGGCAATCTCAAGCAGAGGATCGGGATTGCTTACGGCAATGATCTGATTCCTTGCCGCCGCCATCAGCGCTTCCATCGCGGTTTTTCCGGGATGTGGTGGATGCCCCGTAACGATCTGATAGAGAATAGCTCCCAACAAATACATATCGCTCTTGGGACCCAAGATATCATGCTGCTGTAGGGCCATCTCAGGAGCCATCCAAGGCGGAGAACCAGCACCGCTGAATTTCCGATGCACGTTCAGATCAACCGCGCAGCCCCAGTCGGTTACTAGTACTTCGCCGAACGCACCAAGCATAATATTGTCGGGTTTCAAATCGCGATGGATGATGTTGCGTTGATGGGAAAAAGCCATCGCATCGGCAACCTTCATCAGTACGTCCAAGTTCTCATCCCGCGAACTTTGCCTAATCCGCTTCGTCCACTCCACGCCGGAGATCTTCTTCATGGAATAGAACAGTGCACCGTTGCTTGTTCCAAGCTCGTAGACAGGAACGATGTTGGGGTGATCAAGCTTTCCAGTCACTTGTGCTTCGTAGAGAAATTTACGATGCATGTCACGAGTATGGGCAACCGTCGCAGCATTGCTACTAGGAGGCTGAATCATCTTGATTGCCACATCGCGACCAATCGAAAGCTGTCTAGCCTGTAGGACGACTCCCATCGCACCTTTGCCCAGAAAGCCATTGATCTCGTAATCTGCTTGGTCGTCAAAATGATGTTGGCAAGCAACCTTCAAACAATGCTGGATCAACTGGCGATCGCGTTCATTCTTTCCGCCCCGATTCACCAAGGCTTCGATATCCTGAGCGATCATCGCGCGTGGTTGTACTAAGGAGAAGATATCGTCGCTAGCCAATTGAGCAGCGGCTTTGAGCGTATTGCCTGGACTGTACTGCGATGCACCGGCGCCCTGCCACATCCGTTGCACTCGACCCGTCGTTCCAGTCGCACTCGCAGGCGCTTCACCGGCAACTTGCGATGACTCTCGACGCGGAACGTTTATGGACAGATCCTGCGAACGCTCTGAGCCTCTATTGGCTGGTCCCAACATACTGACGTCCAGCGTTGCCTCGGAAGGGGCTAGGTGAACTGTCGCATCGGAAGGTTTGGGAAGGAAAGCATCGGTGTCAAAATCTAAAGAACCCTTGAGATCAATCGTGGCGGATTGATCACCGCTGGCAGTTCCACTAGCATCGGGAACGACGGTTGACGTTGCAAAATCTAAAGAGCTATCCGCCAAGTCAACCGTTGATTGCGGTTGAGAGGTAGAGTCGCCAGGCTTGTCGACGATGGTCCCCAAGGACTGATGCGTGCGGTTGCTTAGTTCACTCAGCTCAGTACCTGCGTGACTCGCCTCGCTCTGGCGGCTTGAGCCCGCCTCTAACGTAAACTCGACAGTCCGATCAGCAATCTCCTCAACAACTGTGCCACCTGGCCCAACGCGATCCAGCCCAACGCGATCAGAATGGTCGACCTCTTCCATACTGATCGTCTGTCCCAATGGTATGTCGACAACAGTCCCATGCGGACCGCTCGCTGGAACATCGATGTTATCACTGGATAAGTCACTTGGCGGCAGCGATTCTTCTAAATCGACGGTTGCATCTTTATCACCATCAATTGAAGCCCCGATAAGCTCTTGCAGGTCCGCGGTTAAACCCGCGCTGACAGGTTGATCAAAATCGACAGTCCCAATTTCGCCTGCCTCAATTTCGCCTACCGGGTGACCAGCAGCTTCGTTCGATGTGCCTTCGGCAGTAGCATTGTTTGCGGGCAAAATCTCCAGTGTTCCAAAGCTCTGATTCGGATCGATATCGTTTAGCGTTGGCGCACTTTCAAACGGCTGAGCCAATAGAGGGTTGCCAAGGGTGGTGCTTGGCAACTCGATGGTGCTCTCCAATTCAGCCTCGTCCAGTGAAGCATTCGTGGGTTGGTCATTATCACGGACAATTGGCACTGACAAATCAAAACCGCATTGTACGCATAGCGTTGCGCCGCTTGAAACAGGCTGTTGACACTTTGGGCAAGTAAATTTCATAGCTAGATCGGGCAGAGAACTACGGATATTGGTTTGTGTTAGGTTGATTTGTTATTTTGGCTATCGCGATTTTCGCGCGCCGCCGGAGTCGATCCTGGCGGCTAAAGGACACTTCTTCGATGCCTTCATCTCTAAGCGTTGAAGAACTATCTGCATTATTGTTTAGCGCTAGACTTGATTGATCTGCAGGGCGTTGATGCAAAAGCCAGAGAGTACAAAGCACTGCCGCTCCTTCCTTGATTCGAGAACTCTCAGTTGACCCCGAATCGTCCGTCGGCGCGCTACTTGAACTTTCCGTAGGTGACACTGGCGGCTTAGGCTTGGAACTTTGACTTGCTTCCTCGCGATTTTCTATGCCGAGCAACGCTGCGGCCTCAGACTTATGCTCGTCTTGCTCCTCGTGCTCTTCGGTAGGCGAGTCAGGGCTTTCATCGTCCGACTCATTCTGAACATCGTTATTCTCCTTCGACTCTTCGGGCCAATCTCTCACGGAAAATACATCCACTACTTCTTGCTTGCCATCCGCGTTTTTACGAATGATCGCGTAAGCTCCACTGGGTTGGTCGGGTGTTTCAAGTAGTCGTGCCTTGACCTCGTCAACCTCTCCTTGCGAAGGCGATTGTCCAGCATTTTTTGAAGTGATCGGCAATTTGCTATCCAAGTCCACTCGGTCGAGCACATCGTCAAAAGCGGGAAGCTCTGTCGTTTCAACTTGGCCATTGGAGTTACGATCGTCGAAGCCAATTCGGAAGATGGCAACCTCAATCGCCTCCGACTTCACTTGCTTCAACTCGATCTGCGGAAGGTTCAACGACAACGGTCGATCGGCTAGAGCACTTTCTCCACGCGTGGGTGGATCGGGCGGTGCGATGCCGTCAGGAATCGGCGTGATCGGGCCCAAGGAAGGCGTACCAAGACTCTTGACTCCCACGATCTCCTGAGCGAAGGAGGCGTGATCAATGATTTGATTCGGATCGTTCGACTGTGCATTGGAAAATAGGAAATAGTCCAAGGATCGACGAATGACTACGTCGGTCGGAAGATCGCGATTGTTCTGTAAAAAGAATCGATCCACCTGAGTGAAATCGGTGGAGCGAGTAAACAATGCTGCATCGTTGGTCGTATTGCCAATCGCCTTCAAATTGGTTTGCGCGTGCTGTAACGCGAACTCACTAGGCGCGGCCAATGCAGAAACTTCGCCTTGATTCTGAAAGACTTGAAAGGCATTGTCGGCATAATGGACCATCGTTAGAAATCCGCTCTCACCAACGCTTCCAAACTCCATTAGAACGCGTTGATTGACATGCGTTCGATAATCTTCTGTTTGGCTACGAATCGGATCGACTACATACTCTGTAGTTACTGGAACCGAGTGTCCGGCGGGACCTACTGTTTGAGGATCTCCCAATCCCGCGTGGTAGGCCGATGCATTTAAAGCTAGTTGATTGAGGACCTGATTCTTCGGAGTAGCAATTGCCAGTGGGGTCACAAGCTCTACAGATCCTTGAACGACCAAGCTCTGGTCCGCAATGAGCACAATACCGGGATCACGATTTATTGTCGTGCTGACAATCGTGTTCTTGCCAGAGACAACTAGGTCGCTTGTTGCGTTGGCCAAGCCGACTGGCTTGAGCGTTTCTAAATAGACTCCCGGTTGTTGGCCAGTCACGTTTAACGACCGATCAAAGTTCTTCTCTTGGAGCGTGAGGCTACCTACGTTTCGCAGGAAGACGGTGTATCCCTCCGAGAATCGCTCGGTGAAGCGAAAGTGATCCTTCCAAGCTTGAAACGAATCTGTAGAAATCGGCGTGGATGGAGTCGTTATGTTGGGATTAGTGTTTGTTGGCCCGTGTTGAAGCTGGTCGAGAATCAACGTTCCCGCCTGATCAGCGAAATGATTGAGCAACTGCCGAGGCGCTAGCACGTTGATGCCGCCCGCGACCTTGAACTCGACGCTGTTCACCAAGGTATTTGGTAAAAAGATGTTCGTTCCAGCATAGGCGGTTAAGTGATCTGCATCGACCACAGCCGATTGCGTTCCGCCAACTTGCAAGAGCGGCGTTACGAGGAAACGACCTGCGGCTAACCAAACATCTTGCTGCTGCGAGATAACTGACGACTCGATGACTAAATCACCCGAGCCACCAGCGGCGATCAGCACATCAGCACTGGCGATCACTCCCCTGCTCTGCCCTCCAATAACTCCCGCGTTGGCGTTCGAATCTACTACGATGGAACCGTCGAGCGACTGGAGATTGAAAAAGCCATTGGCCGTGAGAGCGCCTGACACTGCGGCGATAGATCGAACTTGCGATGTTGAATCCAAGTGATTCTGAGTTGCCCGAACCTCCGGCACGCTACCAATCGTAACTTGATTGGTCTCGAGTAGCGACGCGTTTTCTTGAACAGAAATTGCCAACACCTGAGCGTTGATATCGATCGGATTGCTGCTCGTACCAATGCGTGTCGCTTGAACGCTCAAGCCATTTGCGATCACGTTCTCTACTCGGGCTGCTCCGATCGGTATTGCAAACCCTGTAGTTTGATCAAGCTGCACTAAGTCTTGTTGGCTGTCTGTAATGACCCCACCGGCCTGGAGAGCAACACTTCCGGTCGTGGTATTCAATTGTCCCAATGCAATGTTCTGTGCAGCATGATAGACGATGTTTCCCGCAGTCGTACGAGAAAACGCTGCTGGAGACATGTCAATCGAGCCGTTGAGTGCTCGAGCATAGATTGAATTGCGAATCGGATCAGTGCCGGCGGTGATGGAGATGCTGGCGTTCTGTTGGACCGACTGCCGAGCCAACACGCTGATCGCTCCATCTTGCGACTGGACG